>NZ_JAZBJZ010000007.1:0-91428 GCF_036349135.1 Tumidithrix elongata BACA0141 | reverse complement strand
ACAACCTATAACTTTGGGGGCTTTTTTTCTACCCTAAACTTCTCAAACACGCTCTCATTAGACCCAGATTTTTTAATCTATCTAATACTTCTACGCTCTGTTTTAAAGCTCCAAGTTGATCATTCTGTTGAAAAAGTTGTTCTACAGTCTTAATACCAGTATCGGCAATACTATTAACGAAAGAGCTTTCATTGAGTTGCGCTTTAATTACTATCCATGAACTCCCCATCACAGTAACTGTCAAAATTATTCCTGCAGTCTTTAGAGATCTCAGCAAGATTCGATTTGCTTTTTTTGCTGACTCTTTTGCTAAGCGTTCTACTTCAAATTGACGAACTGCTTCTCGTCTTTCCAAATTTCGACTCTCCCGCAAAAACTCCTCGTCCTGATCGCTAAGCCGCTTTCCCCGCGCCCAGACCTCCGCCTCCGCCAACGCCTCTCCCCGCAAGAGAAATCCCTGATTCTGTCCCTCTTCCGCCTCCTGCCAAGCCCGAAATGCCGACCCATAAACCTCTGGACGCAAATCCGCTAATTGACTCTCCACCCAAGCATTGTTAAATACTGCCGCATAAATCGGGTTGTACGATCGCAACTTTCCATCTCTTCTCACCACCAAACCCGTCAGCCGCAACTTCGATCGCTCCTCGCTGCGATCGTCATCTAATTCTCCATCATCCAAAACCTGCTGATAGCAGCCCAGCATTCGTCCGCGCAACTTCTCTTCTACACTCGTAACGCGATCTTTGATCGTCATCAAATGTGGTGGAGCATCCTGCGATTCCCAATTATAGATAATTCGCCTCTGGATCAAATCTTCGATCCATGGGGCGATATTTTCAGGTGGTTGCGCCATTAATGCCAATTCCTTCTCGATCAGCCCCAACACCCGTTGGATCAGAAAGGGTTGTCCGCCCGTCCACTTTACCGCTTCCTCTAGATAGGCTTGCGGGTTGGCGACCTTACTGGCTAAACCCTGCCCCAAAGGCATTGCCTCTGCCAGCGTAAACCCAGTCATTTCTACCGCAGTCCCGATATTAAACCCAGAGGTATTGCCGCTCTTAATCAAATCTGTCGGCGTTGCCACACCCAAAAATGAAAAGGTGAGGCGATTGTAATCGGGTTTCGTCGTGCGATCTTCAAAAAACGATCGCACCAAGCCAAAAAAATCATCCATGCCAAACTTGAGACTGAGCAAGCGATCGATCTCTTCCACAAAGATCGCGATCGGGGTATCGATTTCCCGTAGTACTACGGTTTCGATAAATTCGGCAAAGCGCTGTACGGGCGATAGCATCTCCCTTTCCTTGAGCCAAGCCCGTAGGTCAAAGCGCCCCTTGAGGTTCAAATCCCCCACCAAACTACGGATAGCACTGGCATACCACTGATCGCAGGTGACTTCCACGCCAATTTTCTGCGGATCGATCGTGGCACAGGTCACTCCCTCTGCTTGCAACCGATGCGTCACCCGTACCCGCAAACTCGACTTGCCCATCTGCCGACAGTTAAACACATAGCAATATTTCGCAGCCTTGAGCAGTTCGTAATAGTCGCGATCGCACTGCCGCTCGATGTAACTGGCTGCATCCGCAGGTAAACTACCGCCAACTTGATATACAAAAGTCATCCTGTGCCCTCCTGTACCCGCAAGTCTAGCATCTAGGGTTACTTTTGCCTCAGATCAAAAATTGGCTCAATGCAAAAGTCATCGAGAAAATGACAGCTTTTTATTGCCCAATCACTTTATGATTTCTGAGTCCTATCAATGCGGCAACGTAAATATATGTTTATCTTGAGCGCTCTCTATCTGAGTGGAATCCTTCATGGACTAGCTTGGGCAGCCCCAGAATCGAAACTAACCGAGCATGTCGTTATAACATCGCAAATCGCTACGGAACCCATACCCAAAAATTGGCAAGAACGCTCTGATTTTGGTAAATACTTCCAGCAGGCTGGTGTAAAAGGTACATTCCTTTTGTACGACCTTAAGGAAGATCGATATTTTGTCTATGATGCCAAACGAGCTAACACAAGTTTTTTGCCTGCCTCCACATTCAAAGTTTTCAACTCCTTAGTTGCCTTAGAAACGGGCGCGATCGCTGATGAGAATGTTGTGATCAAGTGGGATGGCATCAAGCGAGAGCTCCCAGAATGGAATCAAGATCAAACCCTGCGATCGGCGATCAAATATTCAACTGTGTGGTTTTATCAAGAGCTGGCAAGGCGGATCGGATCGACCAGGATGCAGCGTTATATCAACCTCGCAAATTATGGCAATCGAGACATTGGGGGTGGCATCGATCGCTTTTGGCTGGATGGCAAAATCCGCATTAGTCCTAAGGAACAAATTGATTTTCTAGTCAAGCTCTATCAAAACAAGTTGCCCTTCTCAAAGCGATCGCTGGCAATTGTGAAGGACATTATGATTCGAGAAAAGACCGATGAGTATGTTCTAAGAGGAAAAACAGGTTGGGCTAGTTCCGTAAAACCTAATATTGGCTGGTTTGTAGGCTATTTAGAACTTGGCGATCGCCCCTTTTTCTTTGCGATCAACATCGACATTCAAAAGCCTGATGATGCCAAGGCTCGTATCAACATCACCAAGCAGATTTTGAGCGCAATGAACCTGCTGCCTAAAACCAAAAACTAATAACCAAAAACTGATAACCGAAAACCCATAACTGCATTGTACGGATATACGCCACTTTATCTGATGTCCTCAATCCGTATAATTGCTATGTTGTCTATGACCTACACAAACCTCTTTTGTCTCGTACATATCGAACCATAGGCATTAATCTCAAAGGCGTGGCAATGGGCGAAAACGATCGCTTACTCACGATCCTGACCCGAGAACATGGCTTAATTCGAGCTGTGGCGGCAGGAGCGCGTAAGCATCGCTCGAATATGACAGGGCGATCGGGCTTGTTTGTGGTCAACGATCTGTTAATTTCGCCCGGACGTAGCCTAGATCGGATTAAACACGCAGAAACACTGCAATCTTTTATCGGATTAGGGCATAATCTCGCTAAGTTAACCGCCGCTCAGTACTTAGCTGAATTGACATTAATTCAAGCACTGTCAGCACAACCGCAAGAGGAACTGTTTGAGTTACTCACCGAGCATCTTATACGGTTGCAAAATGCTGAGAACCACAGGGTTTTGGCTTGCCTCGTTCATGGGGTTTATCACCTGTTAGCGATCGCGGGGTTTGCGCCCCAAGTTCATGCCTGTTGCTTCACTCAAGAAGCTCTGATCCCTCCCGCCGATTTGAAGTGGAGAGTAGGGTTTAGTTTTTCTGGGGGCGGCATTGTCAGCCTTTCAGGTAGTTCTGAAGTTCAGGGTTTTTCGGCAAAACCCCTACCCGTTAGATCGCAGCGCCCAGAGACAAATCTGACTGAAACTATGGTAGCTGAGCTTCAAGCTACTGAATATCAGACAATCAATCGTATAAAATTTACTGACAGTTTCAGTACGAAAATCGATCGCTATCTCAATGCTACCGAGTTAATCGCAATGCAATCCTTGGTTCAACCTGAGTTATCCCAAACTGTTTCAGATGTGCATTCCACAGCATGGCTTACGGTGGAAAGGCTGTTGCGTGCCTATGCACAGTATCATTTTGATAAGCCCATCCAGTCCGCTGCTTTGATCGACAACTGCTTCAACCTATGACCCATCTGTTTGACCCTCCTGCCAGCACCAATATTCCTAATTTGCCGCATCAGCCAGAATCACCGCAGCCGCAGGAGCCGCAACCGACTTCAGTTTTAAAAAATGCCAATTTTCTTTCGCTTTGGAGCGGGCAGATTTTTTCGCAGATTGCTGACAAGGTTTTTTTAGTCCTGATCATTGCGATCGTTTCCACACAGTTTCAAAACGAAGGCGAGACGATTAGCGGATGGGTGTCATCGGTAATGGTTGCCTTTACAATCCCTGCAATTTTGTTTGGGTCGATCGCTGGGGTTTATGTCGATCGCTGGTCAAAAAAATGGGTGCTGGTGACTTCAAACCTGCTGCGGGGTGTATTGGTGATGGCAACACCTCTGTTGCTATGGACAACCAAAGACTGGACGCCTTTGTGGGGATCGCCTGTAGGTTTTTGGGGCTTACTCTGTATTACCTTTCTCGTTTCTACATTTACGCAGTTTTTTACACCCGCAGAGCAGTCCGCGATTACTTTGGTGGTCGAAAAGCCCAATTTGCTCTCAGCAAACTCGATCTATACCACCACGATCATGGGAGCTTTGATCTTGGGATTTGCGATCGGGGAGCCTTTGCTGGTGTTTGCCGATCAGTTGATCCATCAGATTGGTAAAGAAGTCGTCGTGGGTGGCAGTTATTTGATTGCGGGTCTAATTTTATTACTGCTCCGCACGGGGGAAACCCGCGAAAGTCTGCATAAAGATGACTTTCATGTCTGGACAGATATTAAACAAGGCTTGCAATATCTCAGCACACAGCGATCGTCACTGGCGGCTTTATTGCAATTGGTTTGCACGTTTTCGGTGACGGCGGCGATGACGGTTTTAGCGGTGCGGTTGGCGGAGGTAATGCCCGAAATCAAATCGGAGCAGTTTGGTTTTTTACTTGCTGATGCCAGTCTAGGAATGGCTGTTGGGGCAGGGTTTGTGGCAAAGTTTGGCGATCGCTTCAGCCGTCAAAATCTGGCTCTGATTGGCTCGATTGGTATGGCAATTTTCCTGTCAGGGCTGGCAGTTTTTTGCGATCGCTTTTGGATTGGCTTGGGCATGATTGCGGGCACTGGAGTATTTGCAGGTCTATGCATGATCCCAATGCAAACGGTGATTCAAGAAGACACACCTGAAGAAAAACGGGGCATCGTATTTGGCTTACAAAATAACGCGATTAATATTGCACTCAGCCTACCTCTTGCGGTGGCAGGAATTGCGGAGTCTTATTTTGGCTTGTCAAAAGTGATTTTTGCGCTCAGTGCGATCGCGCTGGTTACGGGCTTTGTAACTTGGTATATTTCTAGAAAAATTGTGCCAACCCCAGATGCATAGAAGCATCTTAGCTCTAAGTTTGCTGGGAAATTAGAGGTCAAGACATGGTATAGGGAATGATTCTCACCTCTTTTGACGCTCAGTTTGGGCAATACGCATTAATGTGGAATTGGACTAGGTCACGAGCGTTGGAGCCATAAAAGAGATTACATTCTCTCTAGGACTTTGATACCCAACAAATTGAGTCCTAGTTTCAAGGTTTTTGCCGTGATGTGACAGAGACAAAGGCGCGAAGTTCGCTCTGGTTCTGGTGAATCAAGCACAGGACATTGTTCAAAAAATTGATTGAACTTCTGACTTAGTTCAAATAGATATTGGCAGAGGCGGTTAGGGAATAAATCTTCTCCGACAGCTTCAATCACCTCTGCGAGTTGCAGCAAATGTTTCGCCAAGACAAGTTCGGGCTCTGTGGTGAGATGAATAGACTGAGAGCTTTCTAAGCTGTCGAAATCAATCTCTCCTTTGCGCCCAATTCCCCTAACGCGCACATAGGCATAGAGCATATAGGGAGCCGTATTGCCCTGAAGTGCTAACATCTTGTCAAAGCTAAAGCGATAATCGCTCGTGCGATTTTGTGACAGATCGGCATACTTTACTGCACCTAATCCGACGGCTTCGGCTACTTCTTGTTTAAATGCCTCGGCTGCCTCTGGGTTACGAGCTTCGATATCGATTTGGGCGCGGTCGATCGCTTCGTCAAGTAGGCTCTTTAGAGTAATCGTATCGCCCGATCGCGTCTTGAGCTTTTTACCATCTTCGCCCAAAA
Source organism: Tumidithrix elongata BACA0141 (assembly GCF_036349135.1). Lineage (NCBI taxonomy): Bacteria > Bacillati > Cyanobacteriota > Cyanophyceae > Pseudanabaenales > Pseudanabaenaceae > Tumidithrix > Tumidithrix elongata. The sequence goes on along the minus strand of NZ_JAZBJZ010000007.1, from coordinate 85,638 downwards.
CTAGACCAAACGCGACATGGGTAACTAGCATGGCATCTGGCAACCATCCCGCCCGTTTGGCAACTTGAAAGACTTGGGCGAAATGTCCAGACTGCCCCATATCCGTGACGTAAATGATGCGATCGGCTTTGTCTTGGGTAATGCGATAGCGCAGAGCTGCTAAGTCAGTGGTGGCATAGTTATAGGCTCCATCGGATTTCTGCACGATTAAAGGCAGTGGTTCGCCTTCCTTATTCGTAAAGCCTTCTAAAAACACGCATAAGGCGCCTTGGTCTTTTTGCAATAGACCGATCTGCTGCAAGTCCTCAACCACATTTCCTAAAAGGGAATTATAGAAGGATTCCCCACGCTCGATCAGTTGAATATCCAGCGCATCATAGAGCTTCTGAAATTCGCGGCGAGACTGTTCGCAGAGTAGCTGCCATGCTTTGGTTGCCTCAGGCTGCCCTGACTGCAAATCCACCACCGCTAAACGAGATGCGTCTTTAAACTCAGGATCTAAATCGAAGCGTTTTTTAGCTTCGCGATAGAGCGTCACCAAATCGCCCAATGCCAGCGCGTCTGATTTGGTCAGGGCATCGGGATAGGCTTCCTTGAGATAGGTAATCAACATACCAAACTGCGTACCCCAATCCCCCACATGGTTTAGCCGTAGGACATCATGACCTTGAAATTCCAGAATGCGGGCAATGCTATCGCCAATAATCGTTGATCGCAGATGTCCGACATGCATCTCTTTGGCAATGTTAGGACTAGAGAAATCGACGATGACGCGCTGAGGTTTGTCTGTGGGGGCAATGCCTAAGCGATCGCTCTTTTGCATCACCACCATTTGCGCTTCGATAAAGTCGCGCTTGAGGAAAAGATTGATAAAACCAGGGCCTGCGATCGTGGGTGGTTCGCAAAGATCGCTGACATAGAGATGTTCGATAATCTGAGCGGCAATATCGTGGGGCTTCTTTTTTAGCTTTTTCGTGAGTCCCAAGGCGGCATTACATTGATAGTCACCAAACTTCGTATCTTTGGCAGGCGTAACCGAAGGATCGAAGTTTGCAGCAAATTCTTGATTTAAGGCTGCGTCTGTTCCCTCAAACGCTTTCAAACAAGCCTCTGTAAATCTTGCTTTTAACTCAGATAAAATTGAAGTAGACATTCGTTCCGTTGTAAGGCTTCTAAGGAATGGAAATTAAATAGGATCGAACTCGGCTATAACGCATCAATCCCATATGCGTTAAGCTGCGTTAACTCACTCTACGCAAGAATTCGGAGTGATTAAATTCACGATCCTAAGCAGACAGAACAGGCTCAAGCCCTAAGATGGTCAGTAAGCGATCGAACTGAAAATATTCTTTCATCATGGCACAGATGCTCTCGACCTTCACGCCTTCATGCAAGCGCACCTGACCGAGACAAGCTTCAATAATTTCCACGGTGGTCAAGGTGTCTTTATTCACAGCTAGTACGGGCACGCCCAACTCGTTTGCCCGATGGGAAACATCGCCACTCAACATCGGGGGCCCCGTGAGAATGAGGCAGTTGGTTGAGGTTTCTAAAGCAGCAAGTTGCAGGTCGATCCGATTGCTGCCTGTGATCACAGCCTTGTTATAGGACTTGCGGAAAAAGATCTGCGCCGAATTGACATCCATTGCCCCAATTTTTAGCTCTTCAACCATCACACTATCAAAGTTGATGTTTTCAGGGCGGCATAACACCGTTGCTCCGAGTTGATCGATCAACTCAGACACGCTCACGCTTCTAAGAATGCGATTTTCAGGCATCATCGCCAACACAGGAATGCCTAGAGATTCGAGATAGGGCTGCATGACTTCGATCGCATTTTCGCGCTGATCTTCGGGAATACCGTTGATCACGACACCCAACAAGCGATCGCCTAGCCTTTGTTTCGCAGCCAAGACATGATCGATCACCAGTAGAGAACCAAACCGCATGACCAGCAATATGGGTGCATCTAACAGATCGGACATCTCATGCAAAGATAGACCGAACAAAGCCCCCTCGGCTGTATTGGCAGGTGCTTCGACCAAAATCAACTCGCCATCTAAGTTTTGGTTATATTGACTTAGTTCGGCGCGATAGTCTTTGGTGTCTTTTCCCAGCAAGCGACCTAAGATCGTAGGCTTGTCTAAATTCAGCAAGGTCGGCCTCGAACAAGCTGGCGGTAGATTGAGGGTTTGGGTAATAAATGCCACATCCGCTTCTAGGGTTTGGACGGATTCAGGCAAATCCTTAGTGACAAACGTCCCTAGTGGCTTACCATAGCCAATCTGAATCCCCCTTTCCTGTAAATGCTTTGCCAGCCCCAGTACTGTCGATGACTTACCACTACCAGCCCTTGTTGAGCCAATCAGTAGATGCTTTGCCTTGGGCTTTATATCCTTGGGCACTTATGTCCTTGCTCCCAACACTACAATAAATTTGAGTTGTCTCTATCTGGTTATTTTAACTGAATTGTTACCTAGAGAACACGTCACGGTGAACGTTCTTTAGTTTGAGTTCTTGCTAGGAGATGCCACAATCAGACACGAAAAATTGCGTCACCCACCCGACAGACATCACCGATCTCGATGGGGTCATGCACGCGCAAAATATCCGCACCGCCTGCGATCGCTGCCGTACAGGCAGCCGCTGTTCCCCATAGCCGATCGCTGGGGTTGGGGCGATCGCAGAGCTTACCAATAAAACTCTTGCGCGAAACACCCACCAGCATGGGGCAACCAAGCTCGCGAAATTCTCCCAAGTCTCGTAAAAGTGTGAGGTTGTGATCTAGGGTCTTGCCAAAGCCAATTCCAGGATCGATCGCAATCAGATGTTTGGGTAATCCACAGGCGATCGCCACAGAAATCGCATCTGCCAAAAACTGTTTGACTTCTCGAACCACATGTTTATATTGCGGATCGGATTGCATACTGCGAGGCGAACCCTGCATATGCATGAGAATCAAGGGAACCTGATGTTTTCCTGCCAGCATCAACATATCAGGATCGAATCTGCCTGCCGAGACATCATTGATTACATTTGCACCCGCTTGCAGGGCTAACTCCGCCACCTTTGCTTTTGTCGTATCGATCGATATCGGTAAGTGAGGATGGGCTTTGCGGACTGCCTCAATTACAGGAATCACCCTCGCCAATTCTTGTTCGGCATCGATCGCGATCGCCCCCGGTCTTGTAGACTCGCCACCAATATCTAGGATATCGACCTGCTCTGCCATGCGATCAGCCTGTGCCACTGCCGCTTCGGGCGAATCAAATAGCCCACCGTCGCTAAAACTATCAGGCGTGACATTGAGCACACCCATCAAATAGGTACGCTTACCCCAAATAAACTTGCGATCGCCGATCTGCCAACCCAAAGATGCCAAGGTCATTATGTTTTCATAAATGCTCAGATCATTGTACATACAACAACTTTTAGATTCTGTGCGGTACATGTATTACATAATGTTTAAAATCCCAATACCGCTAGATTTTTTTCCTGTCCTTAACTTTTTATTCCGCAAACCCATCTGCCCTGAGCTAATCAAAGGGAGTCTGGGTTATCCTAAACCTGCTGAAGCGTTGAAGCAATGAAGCCCGAACCTCACAAGCCATTTAGGATTGCTATACTAGAGCCCAATCCAAGTCTTTTTTGCCTTGAAGAATCCCCATGAATCCAACCTTAGAAATGCAGTCAAAATCTACTTCCACCAATCCTTTTTTGCGGCTTAACTACGAACCAGCGATGGAATCTTTGGGAGAAGATTATGCGGATGTGGTTGCTGCTGCCCAATTCCCTCTTCATCTTTTACGTTGGCGCAACGATCGCGTACTTACACAAATCGGACTCGATCCTGCACAGGTTAGCGATGATGATTTTATTGAGGCCTTTGGTCATTTTCAAGCGGTACGTCCTTTTCTCGCACTTCGCTATCACGGCTATCAATTTGGCGAATATAACCCACAATTAGGAGATGGACGCGGTTTTTTGTACGGACAAGTACGTGGAATCGATGGAGAACTCTATGACTTTGGTACGAAAGGTTCGGGGAGAACCCCCTATTCCCGCACTGCGGACGGACGGCTAACGCTCAAGGGAGGAGTGAGGGAAGTCCTAGCCTCTGAAGCTTTATATCGCATGGGTGTGAGAACTTCTCGTTGCCTGAGCATGATTGAGACAGGGGAAGATCTATGGCGAGGTGACGAACCTTCACCCACACGTTCCTCTGTGATGGTACGGTTTAGCCGATCGCATATTCGATTTGGGACATTTGAACGTCTCCACTGGCACGGACGGGCTGATTTGGTACGGAAACTTTTAGACCACACGATCGCGGTCTATTATCCCCACCTATGGGGTAAAGAATCGCAAGACGCACTCTTTTATGCGGAGTTGGTGCAGCGCGTAGCTAGGCTCGTGGCGCAGTGGATGGCAGCAGGATTTTGTCATGCCGTATTAAATACAGACAATATGTCAATCACAGGGGAAAGCTTTGATTATGGTCCCTATGCCTTCATTCCCACCTACGATCCTGCCTTTACGGCTGCCTATTTTGACTATTCTCGCCGTTATTGCTACAGCAATCAGCCTGCCATCTGTTATTGGAATTTAGAAATGCTGCAAACGCCCTTAAAATTGGCGATGTCAGGAGCAGATTTAACCGCAGGGTTGGAACAGTTTAAAGAACATTATCGCAGTGCTTATTGTGAGATTATGTTGCACAGATTGGGGCTGGAAACCCTTTCTGTCCCAGAAGCTGAAGAAATCATCACCTTAACCCTTCAGTTTTTGGCTGAGACGCAAATGGGCTATAACGACTTCTTTATCAAACTGCGTCAGGAATTTCATGCCAATTGGCGAGAAGATGTAAAAAACATCTGGAGTCAGGATAGCCTAAAACCCAAAGACGGAAACACTTTAGCTGAACCACAAATAAAAATTTTGGATAACTGGCGATCGCTCTACCATCAATTTCTGATTCGCTTGCCTATAGAAGAAATGGAAGCGATCGCGCAACGACTGATCCAATCCAATCCCTTAAAAATCTTACTCAGACCTGAAATCCAAGCGATATGGGAGCCTATTACCTTAGAAGATAACTGGCAACCCTTTTATGACTTGATCGAACAGATCCAAGCAAGTTGAGTTGTTGCGTTTATCGCGCCCTCATCCCCAAAATAGTGCCTTAACGACTTTTCAACGCTTAGAGCAGGATGCAAAAAATCCGCCGCACTCCGTACATTCTGCGATCGATGCGAATCATGAAAAAGATTTGGACATCGAGCCGGCAATTCTCAAGACTCAACTGTCAGATGCCGATCGCACCCCTCCACAGTCAACCGATGATGCTGGAGATAACGCTCAATAGACATGGTTATTCGGCAGGAATTCTACCAACCAAAAAGGGAGCTAGGCACTGCCTTTGCTCCCTTTAAATTATGTTTAGTTGGAATCAGATAGTTGCAATTTAGCGATCGCCTACACTGCGGCTGTCTCTGTAGCTACTTCAGTTGCAACTGGATAAACGCTGATTTTTTGGCGAGTTTTACCAAGTCTTTCAAATGTGACGATGCCAGCAACGGTGGAATATAGAGTATCGTCACTGCCAATACCTACATTATTGCCGGGGTGAAACTTGGTTCCACGTTGACGGACTAAGATGCTGCCTGCGGTAACTTTTTCACCACCATAACGCTTAACACCTAAACGCTTAGCATTAGAGTCGCGCCCGTTACGCGTACTACCCGTACCTTTCTTATGTGCCATGACCTAATAACCTCTAACTTTACTAAATGAATTACGCAGGTTGAACTTAATCAGACCCATCTAAAGCGAATTGTCTGAATTCTCGAAACTCTAGACTGCCACAGGCTCGTCTACTTTAATATTGTTTGCATTGAGTACCACACCATTTAGGCTAATGGCATCTACCATAATGCGTGTTAATGTTTGGCGGTGCCCATTTTTTGAGCGGGTCTTCTTTTTAGGCTTCATCTTGTAAACAATTACTTTCTTTGCCTTCAAGTGTTGCCTAACAGTTACTTCTACCGCTGCCCCTTCTACCAAAGGTTGTCCAATACTGATATTGCCATCAAGATTAACAAGGTAGACATCTGTAATGGTTAGTTTTGTATCTGGTTCGGCATGGAGAAACTCTACATCGTAGAATCTGCCTGTCTCGACCCGATATTGCTTACCACCTGTTTGAATAATTGCGTAGCTCATAATTTGAATTGATGTTTAGATGCCGTACAGGTAATCGGATAGTTAATCTCCGACTTTGGTGCATTCACCTGATCCGAGCGTAAATAATTGCACAGTCTTTAATCGTAACATCAAAATATGCTTACGCGTATAGATTAAGCACAAAAATCTCGGTGTCTCTAAATAACAAGATTAAAGCTCCTGCCGCAAAAACTTCTGTTTAGGCGTCTGCGATCGCATTAGCAATCTCGGTTAGAAATCGTACCATCGGGCATCGTGGTTTGGCAGAGTTTCACCTTGTCTAGGTTTACTCCCGTTAGATTTGCGCTTAAAAGATCGGCTTCTCTCAGGTCGGCACCATCGAGCTTAGCATTTGTGAGGTTCGCAAGCATTAATTTAGCGCGGTTAAGATTTGCCAAGCTTAAATCGGCTCCTGTTAAGTTGGTGCGACTTAGACTAGCGAATCTGAGATTTGCTGCTTTTAAATTTGCCTTACTTAAATTAGAGCCGAGAACATAGTTGCCCTCTAGGTTCGCAGCAATAAAATAGGCATTGCTGAGGTCGCAATTTGCACATTCTTGAGTTTCACGTAGCTTGACAACATGGTTTGGATTGGCTGCATAAACGGCTGTAGGAAGTAATAACAAGGTCATAAAGACTAAAACAATAAGTGCGATCGCTTGTTTCATAATTCCAATTTGCTTTTCTATCTAAACTGACAAAAGGTACTGACGAAAGGAGCTTTTAATCTGAATAATTCCCCTTTTCATAAAAATGTTATACCTCTACCTATTATGTCTATACAGCTAAAGAGAAGCCCTAAAGAAGATATCCTACAAACTCTTAAGAAGCGATCGCGAGGATTTGGCAAAATCTTAACTAAGTCAATTTGATATAGCCTAAACGAGTTCTAATTCATTTGTAGCCTAGGCATCTTGCCTGCAAGAGCCAGAAGCCCTTACCGCATTCGCAAACAATTAAGCCCCGCAGGTTCAAACAATTAGGCTGGTGTAAGTTACACCGGCACGGATCGCAGCCAGCACGCCGATCGCTTCTAGGTAATTTTGCACCCTAATTCCATCCATTCCTAACAACTCTGGGGTGACATTAAGGGCAGTGGTATTGGATTCTACAAAAATCGATTGCGTCGTTTTTTGCTGGTTTAACGCGATCGTCGCGGCTCCGCCGCAGGCACTGCTCGGCGAAATCACCACGTCAATATCCGCAGCCCATAGGTCGCCCGATTGGCGATCGGCAAGATTTGTGACCAACTGTGGCGCTCGACTCAAACCCACCAACACACAGGGTAAAAATGTATACCCCAACTCTTCGGCAGCAGCACGAGGCGAAATCGTAGGATCGAGCGGTAAAGGCTGCAATGCAGGCGCATGAGCGCAAGGAATGCCAAATTCTCGCACGATCAAATGGCTGATCACTGCCTCTGCCCCAGCCAAAGCATCAACCCCTTGCCCTTGACGATAGGCCTGTAACATTTCTAAATCGGAATCATCGGGAAATTTTGCTACCACCGCGATCGCATTAACGTTGGCTGTGTGAATTAATTTGGCGGCAGATCTCAATAAACTATCAGGCTGTGCGATCGTGCCCCATGTTGCCCCAGAATGACCAATTTGCAACGCTACACCCAGTGGCAGATCGGTTGTTATGGTCTCCACGATATTTAAGCCTAAGGTTGCCTGAGCTGCCGCGATCGCCTGCCGATGGCGTAGCTCTAAATCAGGTGGAATTGCACGATCTAAAATCACCCCAATGCGATTGCCGTGGGTCGGACGCAGACCCCAGTTTCCTTGAGCGACGCGATCGATCGCATAGCCCTCCACATAGAGCACATTGGGCATCGACCAATACAAACTTGCGCCATTCAGTACATTAGGATGAGTAATCAGGGTATCAGCAACCGCAGCGATCGCTCTTGCCACAGGCAAAGCATCTCCTGCATAGCCACCAATCGCAGCTTTGATCCCTGTAGGAATTAGCATTAACACCGTTAGAGGGCGACGGAACATGGGTAAAATCGTTATGATGAGTCAGACAAATAGCTGATAGTATCTTGTTCGGTAGATTGTTATACCTATTTAAAGTGTGATACCAAAGCGCAACCATGTTGACAGAATTGCAGAAGAGAAAGCTGAAGCTGTTTTTTCAGATGCTAGATATCAATCAAGATGGTTTTGTGGGAGAAAAAGACTTTGAACTCATTAGCCAAAACTTTTCGCAGCTCTACAAATGGTCTCTAGACTCTCCTGAATTTGATGATATTCAAGATCAGTTTACGTCTCAATGGCATGGCTATTTACATCTTGCCGATCGCAATGGCGACGACCTCCTCTCTGAGGAAGAATTCATCGAGAACTTCGATCGCCAATTTGCCGCAAAACAAGGCTATGATGCGCCGCTATTTAAGCAGTTCATCCGTACGATGTGCGATATTCTAAATGTCTCTGGAACTGGGGAAATTTCACAGGAAGAGTATTTTTATTTTTGCAAAGCCCATGGGCTTCAGGATGATGAGATCGAGGTAGGTTTCCAGAAAATCGATCCCATAGGTCTAGGCAGTATTTCTAGAACAGAATTTTTGCGGGCTATCCGAGAGTTTTTTTGCAGCAATGACCCCAATTCATCTGGGAACTGGATATTTGGCGATTTTGATTATAAAAGTATCCATCCTGTAGACACATTCAACGAAGCAGAAACGGAAGTGGAAGCGGCGGCAAAGGTAACATCTGCCGAAATCGTAGATAATATCCCTGTTGAAATGGTAGACGATATACCTGCTAACTTGGATGACTATCCTCTACCAAGCTTAGAACTCGATCGCACGGACGATTCACCGCAGGAGCGATCGCCAAAGTTTACGAGCTATTTTTCTTATGTCCAAGCTAGGCTAGAGCCCATCTTACTGGAGTACATTGGGCCTGTTGCCTCCATCTACCTCAATCAAGCAACCCTTCAGGTTTTCAGTATCCCAGATCTGATCGAGCGATTGAGTCAATATGTACCAGCCACAAGGCAGGCTGAGTTTCAAGCTGCAGTTAATACTGAGATAGAAACCATTGATGCTGAGTTAAAGCAGGGAATCAGCACTAAACCTATATCACTCTCTCCCTTGACGAATGTTACGAATGACCAAATTGGTCAAGATTTTATCGATCGCTGCGAACAAGAACTGATCGATATCATTGGGCCCATGGCACGCCTGATTTTACAGAGAACCCTAGCTTTAGAACCCTCTTCGCAAACGCAGTTGGTGGAGCTGTTGGCGCAACAGTTACCCAGTCCTGCCTATGCTACAAAATTTCGCGATCGCTTTTCCTAATGCGAATGCGAACGTTTCTATTCCATCTCAATCTATAAAAATATTTCCATTACCCATGAAAATCCTCATTCTGCACGGTCCCAATCTAAACATGCTAGGGAAGCGGGAGCCAGAAGTCTATGGCAGTCTCAGCTTGGCAGAAATCAATCAGATTCTCACCCAAGATGCTCAAGAGCTTGGCGCTACCTTAACGATTGTGCAGTCCAATCACGAAGGCGTTTTAATCGATACGATTCATGCAGCATGGCAGCAACAGCATGGCATTGTGATTAATCCGGGTGGGCTTACCCACACAAGTGTATCGCTCAGAGATGCGATCGCCTCAGTCAACATTCCTACCGTGGAAGTCCATCTCAGCAACATTCACAAACGTGAGGAATTTCGGCATCATTCCTTTATTGCACCTCTAGCGATCGGACAGATAAGTGGCTTTGGGATGGAGAGCTATCGTTTGGGGCTTAGAGCGATCGTATCTCATTTAAGGCTGGCGCTGCCAAAGCCCACGTCCTGAATCTAGAATTTGCATTAAGTCGCGATCGGATACAGCTCCAGATCGCATGCAAACCGTGCGAAAGCAGACACGACCATCTTCCATTGTGACTGAACGATCTAGGGGGAGCGATCGCACCTGAGAGTCTGCACCCAGGGTAGTGGGTGTCAGCCAAGTAATCTTAAGCGCTTGACCTTGTTCTGTAAGCCGATCTAGATAGTTAGCACTTTCTCTTTTGAAATTTGGCACGCCCCTAACTTTGACGATCTTTCCATCGGAGATCGTGGCATCAGGTTTTGCTCCATCTTTCAAAACGTAGGCAACTTGTAAGGGATTATTCGTGAATAAGCTTTCCTGAGACAGGACGCATCCCCGCTTAAATCCATTAGGTAAGCTATGAAAAGCAGGAGTAGGGTAGCCACGACCCACAGGTAATTTGAACTGTTCCCACCGAGTGCATTGTTCTGAACTGGCTTCGGGAAGACTTGCAGTGCAGCCTAAGCGATCGAATTTCTCGAATAGTTGAAACAACTCTGTAGCAGGTTGACCTGTGCCGAGGTGTGTTGGGTGCGTCAAACCTCTGGGAAAGAAATAAGGACTCACCACAGGTTGGCGAGTTTCAAAGGTTTGAACGATTTGGGCAGTTCCCAAAGTATTTCCCTGACGGATAATGACTAAGTTGTCATCCGTAATAATTCGATCGTTAGATATTTTTCCCTGCCTAAAATCTAAATAACTACCACCATCCCCCGAACCATCCGCACCACTACCACCGAACACAATACACACTCGATTTTTCACGTTTGAAGAATAGATAGCGATGTATTCTTCCCACCCCTCCCAACGGCCTAGGAAATTTGCCACGGCTGGGTCAATTTGCGACCAAGCTTGAGTAAAAGTACTTAGCTGTAACTTTTGATCGGAAGTTCTGCGATCTTTAAACGGTGCAGATGCTTTACTGAGATCTATGGTTAGTCTTTGGATTTCTGCATCAGTTGGCAAACGGCGAACCTGTGCCCAGATTGGCAAGGTTTGAACATCTAACCACACTGAGGCTGTAATTAAGGCTATAAGGATTTTCTTCATAGGTTTAGGTGTTTGTCAATCAAAAAAATACCTGTATTACCTAGCTTTAATGTCTCAATAGGCTCAGCATTTCCAACTTTGAAGAGGGATAAATGATAGCGATTTTCATGTCAGGGTCAATAAAAGAGTCGTTCTAAATTACTTTTCAGTAAGGTTTGGACTGCGCTTAGTCAATGCTTAGGCAACAGAAAATCGCTAAACATTTTTGGGGGATTTACCTATAGTGATGCCACGCATTTTAGAGAACGAATCTCCATAACATCAGAGATGTAACAGGTTCCACCAAATTTATTGAGAATGGGTCTAATATGCTCTACCACGGGCTTAAGATGTTCGGGCATACAAAAGGCAATGATATAAACGTTCTCGCCCATCAGCGTGTCTAAATCTTCCGTTGCTTCTCCTCGTAATCCCTTACCAGTCACATTGTGAATTACAGCATGACCGTGAACGCCCGATTGATCTAGTCCATCTAAGATTTTATTGGTTTCAAAAGAATTGGCAATGATTTCTATTTTTTTAACAAGATGCATATAATTATCTCCAGAACAATTCAATTCCGTATAAATAGAGTGGAATTCCCACAATAATATTGAAAGGGAACGTTACTGCTAAAGCAGTTGAAATATATAGACTTGGATTTGCCTCGGGGACAGTCATCCGCATTGCTGCTGGGACAGCAATGTAAGAAGCACTAGCACATAAAACCGCAAACAATAGAGCATTTCCCTGCGGCATCCCAATTAACTTAGCAATCAATAATCCAATCGCTGCATTCAGAATTGGAATCAAAATCGCAAACGAGATCAGAAAAACGCCAGTTTTTTGTAAGTCCTTAATTCTTTTTGCGGCGACCAAACCCATATCTAGTAAAAAGAAGGTAAGAACGCCGTAAAACATGCCTTGGGTAAATGGTTCCAAAACTTTCCAGCCATGCTCGCCAGTCAAAACGCCGATCAAAAGGCTGCCGACCAAGAGAAAAACCGAACTGTTAAGAAAAGCCTCTCTCAGTACTTCAGACCAAGCAAACTCTTTTTTCTCGCCTTTCCCTGTCGTAAATACGCTGACAAGAATTAAACCGATAATAATTGCAGGCGATTCCATCAGAGCTAGAGCCGCTACCATATAGCCATCAAAGGCAATGCCAAGCTCAGACAGAAAGGCACTGGCTGTAATAAAGGTGACAGCACTAATCGAACCATAGGTCGCCGCGATCGCAGCGGCATCATAGGCATCCAGTTTGAGCCTCAGAATAAAAAAGGTGTAAATCGGCACAAACATAGACATGAGCATTGCTGCTAACATTGTCAGGATGACTTCTTGGGTGATGCCACTTTTGATCAGTTCTACGCCTCCTTTAAACCCGATCGCAAACAGGAGATAAAGCGAGAGAAGTTTTGGAATAGGTACGGGAATTTCTAGATCGGACTTAGCAAATACAGCACCCATTCCTAGAAAGAAGAACAGAATCGCTGGGTTCAAAATGTTGGATACGATTAAACTGGCATCCATGTCCATTCCTCCTGATAGCGATCTACCTGAAAATTACTGAAAGTTTGTATCATAAAAAAAAGTAACGGCTGCAACATGATGTATCGCGTATTGCTACCTAATGTCAATGAATCCTCAAGCATTGTAAAGATCGGTCAATGATGCAGAGTTCTGTTAACGTCAGTTCGAGATAAGAAAACCTGAAACGCTATACATCCCAAGGATCCCCCCCAGCCCCCCTACCCTTCGGGAAGTCGCTGCGCGGCTAGGAAAAAAGGGGGGAGAACTCACTTGTCCCCCTTTTTCAAGGGGGATGCCCGATAATAGGGCAGGGGGATCAAACCTCTCGGTTCCAGCAAGTCGGCTTGATTTGTTCCGAAATCCTTAACCCGAACTCAGGTTAAGTAAAAATTGCGCCGCCTTGAAGGCGTTGGTAATGATGGTCGAACTCAGCCTTGAGTTGCGGGAAAGATTCTAGGGTACTGTCTTTTTTGATCAACCGCTCGGCTGCTTCTCTAGCAATCTGATAAAGCTCTAGGCGCTTGGCTTCGTCGCTGAGCCGATCTTCGATCGAGAATCCTGCATGTCCCGACTGCTCCGTGCCTTCGTCTTTGCCCTTGCCGCGCAGTTGAAAATCACGTTCAGCAATAAAAAAGCCATCCTGCGATTGTTCCAATACCTTCAGCCGTTCTTGGGCAACCTCTGATTTGGCGTTACTCATCAGCAAACAATAGGACTGTGCCGCACCCCGTCCAACCCTGCCGCGCAGTTGGTGTAGTTGTGCTAAACCAAAGCGATCGGCATGTTCGATCAACATGACTGAAGCATTGGGAATATCGACACCCACCTCTACAACCGTAGTAGCGACAAGAATCTCGGTTTCAGAACGGCGAAACTGATTAATTGCTTCATCCTTTTCGCTGGAGGTCATTTGTCCATGCAGCAAGCCGATTTTAAAATTCGGAAAAACCACAGATTGCAGATGTTCGCGCTCTTGAATGGCAGCTTTAACATCTTCCATTTTGTCTGATTCTTCTACCAAGGGAAACACAATGTAGACCTGTCTTCCCTGGGCGATTTCGCGCCGCATCAACTCATAGGCATCCTTACGTTGTGAGGGCTTGAGCAGGGTTGTTTGAATGGGCTTCCGTCCAGGTGGTAATTCATCAATGATGCTCACTTCTATTTCCGAGTTGGTTAAATAGAGCGTGCGTGGAATCGGCGTCGCAGTCATGATCAGAACATGGGGGTCTTCACCTTTTTGCAGGAGCCGCGATCGCTGATCTCTGCCAAACCGATGCTGTTCGTCAATTACTGCCAATCCCAATCGACAAAAGTTAACGGTGTCTTGAATTAGGGCATGAGTCCCGATAATTAAGGGTAATTCCCCCGTTTCTAACTGGCTGAGTGTCTCTCGTCGTTTTGCGGTTCTGGTCGAACCTGTCAACAACTCGACGGGAATATAGAGCAAATTGAACCATTCCACAATTTTGCGGTAATGTTGCTCTGCCAAAACTTCCGTCGGAGCCATCAGTGCCGCTTGATAGCCCGATTCGATCGCAGCGAGTAAGGCATAAACTGCCACAATGGTCTTTCCCGAACCGACATCGCCTTGAACGAGGCGGTTCATGGGTGTAGTTCCCTGTAAATCTGCTCGAATCTCGGAGATCGAGCGATTTTGCGCCCCTGTTAGCTGAAATGGCAAAATTGCTTCTAATTTCTCAATTAAATGGCTACGCGGCACAAACTGAATTGCCTTTTGCTGATTGCGTCGATAGAGCGACACCAGCCGCCGATAGAAATATTTGTCAAAGGTCAGACGCACGATCGCTGCCTCTAGCTTCTCGCTGTCATCGGGGTAATGGACTTGGGCGATCGCTTCCGCTAAACCGATCAGTTGATAGTCTTTGCGCAGTTTCTCAGGAATCGGATCGGCGATTTTATGGGCGATCGGCAAGCACTGAATCACCACCCGCCGAATCAATTCAGGGCTAATGCCTTCAGTGAGGGGATAGACAGGCACAACCCGACCGATTGTATTGGACTCAATCCGATCTTGGCTGTGATCGAGCACTTCGATGTCAAAGTCCTCAAGGGTCAGTCCATACTTACCTCGCTTTACCACGCCTGAGGCAGCGACGGTTGCGCCTTGAGGATAGAGGCGTTTTTGCTGCTCTTGCCAGCCGCGATTGCTATAGCGCTTGCCAGCCCAAAACCGATTGAGTTTAATTTGCCCCGTGCGATCGCGCAAAATAATTTCTACAATCGTCAAATTAGGATTTTTAGGACTGGTAAAACAGCTATAGCGATGAATTGTGCCAATTACCGTGACCGTTTCCCCATCATTGAGGTTGCGAATCTCGATCTGGCGAGCATAGTCGATATGATCGCGCGGATAATAATTCAGCACATCTTCGACGGTATGGAGATCTAGCCTGGTCAGTTTTTCCGCGACTTTAGGGCTAATGCCTTCGAGATATTGCAGATTTAGATCGAGGCTGAGCGGTTTGAGCGCAGTTGTGCCAGTTTGCGTTGAATTCGATCTTGCCGAAGTTGTCTTAGTCGCTTGTTTAACTAAAATTTCGGTCTTAGGTTTCTTGGTAAGCTGTGGCGCACTCGCCGCCGCAATTTCTCGACGGCGGACATCGTAAAGCAATCGCCTTGTTTCTGCTACTAAATGTTGTCGTTGCGATATGGGAAGCGATGCATATTTTGCATATTGGTTTGATAGGGTTTGCGCTTGTAAGCGATCGCTACTGTCCCAAACAGGTGGCAAATTTTGCCCTAAACTCAGGCTTAGAAAATCTGCAAATAAATACTGCCTGCCTTGCAAATTCACAAACCCTCTCTCTGCCTCAACAGTTAAGGCTTGTTGTAGTCGATTAATATCGAGGTGCGCGGTAGAGGACTCCATCGTTATATCAAAAATGGCAAGCTCAGGCTAAGTTCTAACATATCTAAAATTTGATAAGTCCGAATTCCTATTTAATGAGGATGAATTACTTAAAAGATCGTTCAAAAAACAAATCTAGAGTATGCGTTACATGGATTATGTAGCAGTAGATTTTTTCTACTATAAATATTAGGGAGTTTAAACTACAATTAGGAAGTATATGTTTAAGGCTTACACTATCGACACCAAGAACGCAGGTTCTCGGCTCAAATCTCAAGTTATTGCTCAAGTCATTTAAAGCTGGCTGAGAGTAATTTCTAATCAACTTGTTTTAAAAGGTTTAAGCTTAAAGCCAGCAATCCATTGCAGGTTTTTTGCATAAGTCTTAAGATATTTAAAACTCGTTTCATAAGTAAAACTTCAACCTGAACTTGAGCGACTTAGCTCGTTTAAAAAGTTCCTAAAGGTAAATAAATGATTGTGAAACGAAAGTGGACTTGCGTTGTAGGCGTAACAGCTATATAAGCATCACAAGTTTAACAAAAAGTTCAGCAAAATGGCTGGGACTAAAACAGTAATAAAAGCGATAAGTTATCACTCACGTTTTCGCAAACACCTGTGAAAGCTATTTTATGGTAGGGATATGGCAAGCCTCAAAAATGCAATTGAGGACATTGTGGTGTTTGAAGCAAAAGAACAACTCAAACGCCTAGGCAATGTCGTCAGAGAACAAATTGATTTGAGCGAAGTGGTTGCCTATGCCCTCAATCGCTTACCTCCCCTGTACGCTAGTACCAGTCGCGGCTGGCTGCAACAACGCAAGCGTGCCAATATTGAGCTAAAACCCCAAATTGTTAGTGCCGTACAGCACGCGATGCTAAACGTTCGGCGCGATCCTTTACGCCGATCGACACCTTTATCTGTGGACGATCTCGATAGTCCAGCTCATGCCCTCGCAAAATTACAAAAGTTGTTGGGTAAGAGTGACATGAAATGGAAAGACGTCCCTAACATCGTGCAGACAACTTTTGATGAGTCAAAATCCTCAGCAGAATATGGCTACATGAGCATTTCCGATCGCTCCCGAGTCAAAGAAATTAAGGGTTATTTACAGCGGACAAAATCAAGCAACGATACGCGTAGAAGTTTTCAAGATGCTGCGGTTATGCTCGAAGACCCCATGGATATGAAGGAATTTGAGTCCTACATGCTCATGACCAACTGCGTCTTTACGAATGTCTTAGAAAATTTAGTTATACAGGTAGCCCAAGACCAAACCCATCGCATGAGTATGGTTTTAGCAAGGCATGTAGAGATTGATGATGTTGCTGCCTACGCACTCAATCGCTTGCCTACCATGTATGCCACCACTGAGCAAGGTGTGGAACGGCAAACCCAGCGAGCCAGACAGGAGATGTCTAATCAGATAGCCTCAACTGTGATTCAGGCATTGATGACATTAAGTAAAACTCCGCGCCGCTTGGTTTCCCCCATTCCAATTCTTAAATTTGAAGAAGAGCGAGAGCAGGCACTCACAGAACTGCGGCAACTCTTGCAACGGGATGATATTACTTGGCGTAACCTCCCACGTCTGATCGAAGAAGCGCTCGAACAATCTACGATGAGAAGTACTAATTGGCGGCAGCGTTGGCGAATGCTTGGGCAAATTTATCGAGAAATGTATTTAAAGCCTGGTGATGCGGATATCTTTTTAACGCAAAGTGAGGATGGAGAAGTGTTGCTGATTCAAGCTAACACAAAAGAGTCTTTTTGGATGCTGGCTGAGCACTCTCAAGCTTTAGGCAGAAGTACGTTGAGACTGTTTCCTTCCGTTGCTTATATCGAACTATCTTCGTATCTCTTAGAAACCCCATTGACCTATACAAGAGATGAGATGGCTGCCGATGGAATCATGTAAGAGGGGTTATCAGTTATCGGTTCGTAGATTATAGCTGCTCTAACCTTCTCTTAACTGACAACTAACAACTGACAACTGACAACTATTTTCTCACCCATCGATGAATGGCTTCTTCTAACTGCTCGGGCTGAAAAGGTTTGCTGATATAGTCATCCATTCCCGAAGCTAGACATATTTCGCGATCGCCATCAAGGGCATTGGCTGTTAGAGCGACAATTTTAGGGCGGCGTTCGGATGACCACTTTTGGACAAGTTGGCGGGTTGCTTCTAGCCCGTCCATCTCAGGCATCTGCACATCCATAAAAATTAGATCGTAGATCTGTTTGTCCACTGCCTCCAAAACTTCTAAGCCATTTGCCGCAATATCTGCTTCATAGCCAAATTTCTTTAACAAACGTGCAATTACCTTTTGGTTTACAGGATTATCTTCGGCAATCAGGATTTTAATTGAGGAATATTCAGATAAATCTCCTTTCTCAAGAAGTGATGGCTCAGGATTAACCTTTTGAGCTGAGTTATCTTGTTCGATTGACACGTCTTTTGAGACCCTATGAATATTCGAGATTTCGCGATCGTTCAATGATTCTACAACATAGGACGATGAGCCTTTTGTCGAAACTTTTTGAGTATAGCTAGAATGGTCTTTGGGTTTTACGGTCGAGTGTGGCGATTTCATGGGAATTGTAAACCAGAATGTGGTTCCCTTTTGCATCTTACTCTCCACCCAAATTTCGCCCCCCATCATTTCTATCAGCCGTTTACAAATGACTAAACCCAAACCCGTTCCGCCAAATTGTCGCGTTGCCGACATATCCACTTGCGAAAAGGGCTTAAAGAGATATTCCATCTTTTCAGTAGGAATCCCAATACCAGTATCTCTGACAGCGAACAAAAGCTGAGTTGGACTATGAACTTTTACCAAGAGCGATACGTTTCCCGATCGCGTAAATTTGATCGCATTACTGAGTAAATTCATCAATATTTGACGAAATCGCGCTAAATCTGTCTCAATTGACTGAGGCACTTCTGGCTCAATATCGGACTCGATCGCCAAACCCTTCTCTTGTGCCTTGGGTTCTAACAAGGCGATCGTCTCAGTAATACTGCTTAGCAAATCAAATTTTTGGATATGTAAAGATAGCTTGCCGACTTCGATTTTAGAGAAATCCAAAACATCGTTTACAAGAGTCAGGAGACTTTTACTGCTAAGCTGAAGCGTTTCCACAAACTCTTGTTGTTCGTGGTTGAGATGGGTGTCTTGGAGTAGATTTGCCATGCCCATTACACCATGAATCGGCGTGCGAATTTCGTGGCTCATCCTTGCCATAAATTCTGACTTAACGCGTGCGATCGCTTCCGCAGTTTCTTTTGCCTGTTGCAGTTCTAATCTCAAGATATTCGTATTTAAAAGCTCTTGAATGGTCAAAAAACCCGTTTTTACCACCACATAAACAAACAAAGCACCAAAAAAGAAAATCACCCCAGTTAGAATCAACACAAACGATGTGATGTTCAATAGAAATAAAGCAAGTACCCCCAAATAGCCGATCAAAAAGAAAACCATAAGCGATCGCAAGATTTGCCAAACCCTTTGATACTTATTCTCTTTTAATAACGAGAGAATTCTCTTGGTTTCCCAAATCGAGAGAAACATGATCATGCCACCAAGAGCAATCAAAATTACTGTGAATACATTAGTCATCATCTCTCAAGTTGTAAGCACGATCGGGGCATCACAAGCTTCTTTTGCAAGAAGAATTCCTGTTTTACATTCATTGCATAAAACGATTGCCGAACTTCGAGCTTTAACGATGCCGCACCCAACCGTTGATCGTAAAACGGCTATCAGCAAAAGCCTTTGAGGGACAAACAACGGGTAGCACTTCGTGCATACAGCGACTTGGGAAAAATACAATCGTATTATTGCGCGGCTGTATAGTTTTAAATGACTTTGCCCCCACCAAATAACCGTCTTTAATTACACTATCATAAAGCACCAACTCCCCCCCAGAAAAGGCTTTAGGTTCGCGATGAAAGTAATAGACATAGGTTAGCTCGCGATTCGCACAGTCTGGACTACCATTATCGTTATGGATTTTGTAGTAGTTCCCATCGTTATGAGCCGTTAACTGCGCTTCAATATCTCCAACGGTGAAGTTCTGAATATCTAAATGACTAATAATGTGAGGCATAATTGACCGCACGCGATCGATCATCATTCGAGCAAACTCAGGAAATGAGAAGAGATACATCGATCGCCGATAGAAAGGATCGTTGGCTGAGTTTGTTGTAGGGACAAAGTTCGGCTCCTGATCGATCACGTACTTAAAAAGCTGCCGCAATTGGTTCCATGTTAGTAGGTTGTCGATTTGGGCATAAACAGTGGGAATGATTCCAGACTCAGCTTCTTGTGATTCTTGGTGTTGATTGGATTCTTGGTTTTGGTTATAGGAAGCCTGAGTAGGCAATACTAAGCCATTTCCCTGAGATAGTTTAACCACATGATTTTGTGGCGGTTCCATTTCTGCTGAGGTATTTTGGAGATGGCTCGGTAAAATCACTAGATTCTCAGGAGAAGGGATTGGGATGCGATCGCTTTCCACTTCTAGGGAATTTAGGTTTTGGAACTCTAGGGTTTGGGAAGTTTGCGATCGAATGCTCCAAAAGCTCAACTTGTCTTGACGACGCATCAGGGTGCAATCAAAGTTTCGCCATGCAAAACCATAAGATTCTTTCTTATAAACAAAGGATGCTGTGGTTGCACTATCCAACCCTAAAAGCATACTTAATTCTTCAGTCGTTAACCAATAGCCCGAATCAGCAATATGTTTAACAGCATCAAGTTGCCTTACTAGGTTCTCAACTTTGCCTAGATCGCTTTCTTGGATAGATTTGGGTGGAGGGGTAGTCTTCTTTGTACTCATGACAATAGCGATCGATACTCACAGCAAATATATCAGTTAGTTGACAATTGTATAGTTGACAGTTAACAGTTAACAGTTGTGGAATATCCAATTCTCACTGTCATACTAAATGGCGATCCAAGCTTGTAACGCTCCAAACTTGCAAATAATTCCATAGCTCCAAACGAATCTTTCCAGAAAACCTGATAGCCTATTTATCATAAAAGCTATGCGACAATACTAGGCGTTAGTTTACAAAGCTTTTGCTATTGTCCTAAATCCCTAAGTTTATCTATAGGTTTTATCAAAATGCCCTGAGATTTAGGCTTGGTTCGCCTAGATTTTGTTGACGATGGCAAAGCAGATGTTGAGGAATCTCTCTAGTAAAGTATTGGCTTTTGAAGCTATTGTCGTATCAGCCCTATGAAGGATAATTTCAAAATTGCTGCACGGGCAGTTATGATTCGTTACAATTGATGATGTTCGTTACACTTACTATTCCACAGTAATTTTTCGCATTTTCGACCAGCCCACTGCCCAATTCAATATGAGCCAGAGTAATTCACCCATAGATACAGAATATTTACAGCAAATTTCCGATGGCGATCTTGAATTTGAATTGGAGTTGCTGCAAGTTTATATTGATGACACGCGCATTCATATTGATGCTACGAAAGCCGCGATCGCAGAAGGAGATTTTTCTAAACTCGAACAGGAAGCCCATCACATTAAGGGTGCGAGTGGAAATGTGGGGGCCAATGATGTCCATGCCCTTGCCCTGGCGATCGAAAAGAGCGGTGTCAGCAAAACAATTGATGGTGTCCCAGTTCTTTTAGAACAACTAGAGCAAAAATTTAGCCTCGTTGAATCTTTTGTTGCAGAGAGAGCCGCCTTAGTCAATTAATCCCATTTTCAATGGCTAAATAATTCGGATGGGTTTCTTGTCGCGGTTACTTTGTAAGCGATCGTGGTTTTCAATTAAAAAATCAATCGTTTTTTTTAGATCTTGGCGATCGCTTGTAGCAAAGAGGGTTCGATCTAAATCTACCTTTGCCATTTTCATTTGCAGATCGAGTCGTAATGGTTCTTGATTAATGAGTTTGAGGATGATTTGCGTGTATTCGGCAGGGGTTTTGGCAACTAATTCGGGTAAGCCAAGTAGGCGGATCAGTCTAGCTCCAACGCGGTTGTACCATTTTTTTCCCTCTAGAGTAACCGTTAGTTTTCTGAGATATAAGCTATCAATTAGGCTATTAAAGCCGCCAAAATGATAGGAATCAATACAAAGATCGCCCTCTTCCATTAGAGCCATATATTGCTCGTAGGGCTTATGTAAATATAGTTCTATTTTGTCTTTTCCTAATGCTAGCTCTAAATCTTTGGCAAAGGGAAGAAAGTCATTTTTTTGAAACAAACTATCACTGGCAAAAAATCGAAATAGTACTTCTTGCTTCGCATCTTTAATGATTTTTCCTAATAGTAAAAGTAGTGGATAGTTAACTTTCTGGGGATTCCAAGCGCAATTAATAATTATTTCAGATCGAGTTTTTTTAATGCCTTGAATCTTGTATTCAGGACAGGTAGGAATTACGCCAAATCCAGGGAGCAATACCAATCTTTCGGAGTAATGATTCTCAGGATTTTTGATTGCCTCAGCCTCTGCGCTACTGACAAAATAATCAATGTTTGAACCAAATGTACTGACAGGATGACCTAAGCCACAAATTTGCATGGGGGCAATGCGGAGATTAGACAAGAGGATGCTTGCAGGCAAGGTGCCAACATCGGGATAATAAGCAATGGCAAAATCATTTGATTGCAAAGGGGAAATATCCAAAGTTCCATTCCTATAGGTAATATACTTAACTTCTTTAAAATTACTTGTGTCAAGATCGTCTCTTGGTTCGCCCAGATGAAATAGCGTGAGTTCGTAATCTAAAGCTAAGGACGAAATGAATTGCGACAACATACGATAGGATGAATGGCTAGGAAACCAAAATCCAGTAATTATGGCAATTTTGCGAGGTGTTAAGGTCGATTGATTTAATCTTTCAGCCTTTAGGATTTTCGAGTTCTGAATATTTGCATTTTGGCAAAAAGGACTCGCTTGAATGGATTGGTTAAGTTTTTGTTTAATCGCCCGATCGCGATCGCCATCAATATATGTTGTAGCCAAATAAACATCCTCGATTTTATAAAAATCAATGATGCGATCGTCGTTAAATGCCAAATGTTCTCTGAGATTTTGATAGACGATCTTGTTCGCTAAACCCGAGCGATATATTTCCAAAAAGTAGGAATACCACAAGCAGGCAAGGGGTGAATTCGTATCAAATAGCAGTTTGCGATCGAACTTAAAGCTATTGCGAGCGGAATAAAGTGTTAACAATTTGACAAAGTTTTGGGGCTGGCTTTTTAAAATCTCTAAATAAGCATCGGTTGTTTTAAAATCAGATATCGCGACAAGGTTAGAAATTGTGAGATTGAGTTGAATAAATCGCGCCACAAAGCGATCGCCAATCACAAAATCAGGCTGGGTAAATAAGTATAGAAAATTTTTAAGAAAAGCATTGATAAAATACAGTGACTCTGTATCTAAGGTCGTGTAGGTAATCCCTTCAAAGTGTGTAAGTATAGAGATAAACTGCTCAGACAAAGCATCATAGTCTTGAATCAAATAAAGATTGAGCCATCTTCGAGGATTTATTTGTAGTCCAGTTTCTTGAATTGAGGAATGATGACTTGAACCGTTTGGTGGACTTATTTGCGAATTGTTAAACAATCTACCGAGCAAATTGCCTGAGTCACTGGAATTCATAAAATCTCATCAGAATCGGTTGGGTAGGGTTAAAATATTTGCACGCAGGACGCTCTCAATCAGAATATTCTAACCATATTGCGAACTTCCCATAGTACAAGATTTATCAAAAACCTCACGAAAACTAGAGAAAGCTCCTCATGCACCTGATCTCTTTACACCTAGAAAACTTCCGCCAGCATAAAAATACCGAGATTCATTTTCCCACAGGGCTCACAGGGATTTTGGGCGCCAATGGATCGGGCAAAAGTACTATTCTTGAAGCGATCGCTTGGGCATTGTATGGCAACCAAAAAGGGGTGGCAAGGGGGGATATCGAGACCCTGATCTGGCGCTTTGCTCCTGGAAAATCTGTGGCAGTGGCGGAGTTGACCTTTGCCTTTAACAATCAGACCTTTACGGTCAAGCGATCGCAATCGAGTTCTAAAAGCATGGCAGAACTCAGGCAGGGAACTCGGACGATCGCCAACTCGACCAAAGCCGTGAATGAGAGCCTATCAAAACTGCTCGGCATGACCCACCAAGAATTTTTTAATAGCTACTTCACCGGGCAAAAAGACCTCAATTTTTTAGGTGCGATCGAAGGAGCTACCGATCGCGAACGATTTATTGCCAAGATGCTTAACTACGAACGCATTACCGAAGTTCAGGGAGCAGCAAACAAAGAAGGAACGATTCGCTTCGATCTGCGTGAAAAAGAGCGGCAAAAACTGCTTTTAGAAGGAAGTTTAGGGAACCTTGAGGCAATTCAAACCGAACTGGTCGAGCAACAAAAAAGGCTCGCAGAGACCTCCACGCAACTGGAGGTAGCGAATCATGAGTTAAACCAAGCACTGGAACAACGGGAAACTCTCACACCACAATTAGAATCGCTCGATCTCAAACGGGATACGCATACCAAGCTAGGAACCCAACTCAAAGTAGCACAGGCAAATTTAGAACAGATCGATCGACAAATTGAGCAACTCTCTCAAACGCGATTGCAACTTGCCCAAGCCGTTGCCCAACATGAAATCCTACGGCTAGAGGTGGCAAATTACGACGAACTCCTAGCCCAATATTCCGAACAAGACAAACTCAGACAAGCTGCGATCAAATATCAGGATTTAGAAGCTCGACGGAGCAAACTCCAAGTAGAAATCGCTGAGCTAGAGCAGCAATTGGAGCAACTAGGGGATGTATCTGCAAGTCTGCAAGCAAATCAAACGGTGATCGCGCAGGAACAAACCCAATTGCTAGCGATCGAAGCAGAAATTCAAGCACAAATGCAGGCATGGCAGGAGACTCAGGCAGATCTCAAGGCCAAAATCAAATCGGAACAGCAGGATCTCAAAAAGCTAGAAACGCAGAAAAATACGATTACCGCCGCAGGTCATGAGGGCAACTGTCCCACCTGCGAACGTCCCCTCGAAGCCGAATTTGACAATGTAATTGGGAATTTCTCCGCTCAATTAACGCATCTGCACGGTCACATTCAAGCATGGCAAGCGGAACTCGCCGCGATTCGTCAGCCACCTGAAGCCCTTGAAGCCTTGCAAACCAAACAGGCGGAACTAAAACAGAACCTGTCACAAAGGCAAAAACAGCAAACTGAAATCGCTGCCGACCAGACAAAGCAGCAACTCTGGCAAAAACAATGCACTGCGAAGCAAACCGATATCGCCGATCTGACCGCAGAAATTGCCAAGCTCCCTACGGGTTTTGATGCCCAACAATACGAGCAGCTCAGCCAACAATTGCAAATTCTCAAACCCAAACGAGAGGAATATCTGCGATCGGCTGACGCACCCCAGCGCCTCAGCCAAGCAGAACAACAGCTACAAGACAAAACACAAGAACAGATTCGTATTGCCAAAGCGATCGCTGCCCTCAGCCAAGAAATTCAACAATTAGAATTTTCGGAAGAGGACTATCGCAATCTCAAACAAGCGATCGCCCATGCCACCCAACAACTCGAAGAGGCGCGGCAATATCAAAACCAAGCTCAACGGGATGTTGCTCTGATTCAACAATCCCTTGCAGACATTCAAAAGCGCGAAGCAGAATATCATCTCAAGCAGAAAGAATTTCAAACTGCCAAAGCCGAACATGCTTTATTAGAAGAGCTGGATAAGTCGTTTACAGAATTTCGCCAATATTTAACCGAACAAATTCGCCCACAGTTGGCTGAGAGTGCCAGTGAATTTCTCAAACAACTCACCGATGGTCGTTACGATGCCTTGGAAATCGATGCCAAATATAATGTTGTGGTACTGGATGGTGGCGATCGCAAACCCGTAATCTCTGGTGGCGAAGAAGATATTGTGAATCTATGCCTACGTCTGGCGATCTCTCAAATGATTACCGAACGTAGCGGACAACCTTTTTCTCTGCTGATTTTAGATGAGGTCTTTGGTTCCCTTGATGATGGTCGCCGCGATAAAGTGCTTGAGTTGCTGCATGGACTAGAGCGTCAGTTTGAGCAGGTTCTAATCATTACGCACATCGAATCAATTAAAGAAAGCTTTAACCACACGATTCGCTTGGAGTTTGACCCTAAAGAACAATGTTCTTTTATAAAATAGATGCAAAGAATTCACAATAATCTTTTAGTTCTTAATTTAGCTAGTGACTACTTTCCCAACACACTGTTAATTCTTAGGCTTTTAAGCCGATAGCGCACGACTGAGGCTTCTGAAATAATGTAATTGCTCAACTTAGTAAAATCAACAAAAAATGACTGTCAAAAAGTCGATTTTACCTCTATTTTATCTATATATCAGCAAATTATCGTTTGACAAATGAGAATGGTGTCATTTAGCTAGTTTTTGAGACAATTTATAGGCTGAAACCCTGATTCCTTCTAGGTTGAGCAATTACGAAATAATTAAAAATAATATAAGCCTTATCAGAAGTAAGAACTGTAAGCATAAAACTAGCTACAATTGGCATTGAATTTTTCGTTCGTTAATTCTAAATTATTACTTTCAGGTGTGGAATGAGAAATAGATATTGCTTGCTCTTATCGGCGATCGCTTCTTTAAGCACTTCTTTAAACCTATCTCATTCGGCACAAGCCCAAATTGCGCCTGATGGTAGTACCGCAACTCAAGTCAATGGGAATGCGATCGCACCCACAGGATCGGGCACAGTTAATGGTGGCAATCTCTATCACAGCTTTAACGAGTTTAACGTTCCCCAATCAGGTGTCACTTTCAATACGGGTAACTCTTCGGTAAAAGGTGCAGAAGTTCAAAATATTATCAATCGCGTTACAGGTGGTAATCCCTCAGCGGTTTTAGGCACGATTGAAAGCCGTCAAGCTTTCCCCAATGCTAATCTCTATTTAATAAATCCCAATGGGATCGTATTCGGGCAAAATGCGCGTCTGGATATCGGTGGATCTTTTCACGCTACGACAGGAACGGGCTTAGGCTTTGACAACGGACAAACTTTTAATGTTGATAAAAATTCGCTCAGCTTCCCTAGTGGCGATCCTAAAAATATTCGCTTTGCGATTAGTCAACCTGCGGGGATTATTAATCAAGGCAATTTATCGGTAGATACGGGCAAAAGCATTACTTTTACGGGCGGAAGTATTATCAATACGGGCAGTTTAACCGCTCCTAGTGGGAATATTGCTTTAACTTCCGTAGCGGGGAATTCACAAGTAGAGTTGCGATCGCCTGACGCGGTCTTAGGCTTACAAGTTACAGCCAATGCAATTCCGTCTAACTGGAATGGTCAGATTACAGAGCTACCAAAACTAGCAGAGTTGCTTACAGGCAAAGTACCCGAAGCCAACCAAGTGGTTGTAAAACCTGATGGGTCTCTGGCACTCGTAGCGAACCCCGCCCCAACGGATCTTGCAGTCACGAATGGCATGACCATTGTTTCGGGACAGATTAATGTATCAACTCCCCCCCTTGCTAAGGGGGGGCTGGGGGGGGTAGTTGGCATCTTTGGCGAGAAGGTAGGGTTAGTCAATGCAAAAATTGATGCGTCTGGGGTAAATGGCGGTGGCACGGTTCTGATTGGGGGCGATTTTCAAGGCAAAGGAACCGTTCCAAATGCTCTAAGAACTTTTGTTGATAGCAATTCCAGAATTGATGTCAGTGCGATTTTAAATGGGGATGGTGGGAAAACTATAGTCTGGTCTGACCAGAGTACGAGATTCCTTGGCTCAGTTGCGGCGAATGGAGGAATGCAGTCGGGGAATGGTGGTTTTGTAGAGGTTTCGGGGAAACAGAATCTCGATTATCAGGGCACTGTGAATACACTAGCTCTTAATGGCAAGATTGGAACTCTGTTACTCGACCCAACAGATATCAATGTGGTTGGTGGCACTGGCCCATTTAGCTTTGCTACCTTAACAGATGTAGATCAGTTTAGCGATCCAGATATTGGACTCAATACGTTAGATGTAAATCTAATTAATTTTTCCTTCACAAATGTCACTTTGCAGGCAACAAATGATATCAATTTTAATGTAGGTTTTAATACCGCTGGATCAATTCTGACAGCCCAAGCTGGTCGAGACATTAATTTTGCTGCACCAGTTAATACTTTTGGAGGTTTGACCGCGCAAGCAGGGAGAGATATTAACTTCACCAGCAATATTGCGACAAATGGTAATTCAATTACCTTTAATGCAGGTAGAAACATTACTGGAGCGGGAAATATATCTCCAGCGGCTTTGATGAATAGTGCTGGAGATATCAGTCTCATTGCAGGTGGGAATATCACCGTAAATAGCATTGATACAGCAACCACCTATATCTCTGGGACTTTGAATGGTGGCAATGTAACCGTGCAGGCTGGTGGCAATATTCTAACTACGGGAACATCCAGCGGTACATCTAGTGGCATAACTAGCGGTTTATATAGTATTGTCGCAAATGCCTCTTTCAATACATCTGGCAATGCTGGCAATATTTCTTTAACGAGTACCAATGGAAGCATTGATGTTAGCTCTGGGCTAGTTCATGCGGTTGGGTTTCAGGGCAGTGGTGGGAACATTACATTTCAGGCGGCAGGCAATATTAAGACGGGAAGTGGAGTTGCTCCAACACCTGCTGTTTCTTCTGGCATTACCTCTGGGGGGATTGGCAACGCTGGAAATATTTCGATGACTAGTTTTAACGGAGCGATCGATACAAGTTTGGGGGATCTAGATGCTGGAAATGCAAACATTGGCAATGCTGGTAATATTTTCCTTCAGGCAGCCAATAATATCATTACATCCAATATAACTGCCTCCTCAGGGGATGGTATTCCTGGAAATAGCGGAAAGATTACACTCATCAGTCAGGCAGGTTCCATTAATACGACAGCAGGACAGCTAATCGTTCAATCTGTTAATGGTAATGCAGGAACTATTTCGCTGCAAGCATCGGGCGATATCAATATAGGTGAAATTTTTGGAACAGGTAGTTTGAGTGGTGGTAACATCAACCTTACAAGCATAAATGGAGCCATTAATACTGGTGCAAGCGATATTGATGTTAGTTCCATTACTGGGAGTGGTGGTTCCATCAATTTTGCTGCCTCGAACGACATCACAATTGCAAATCTAAATACGAGTAGCATCAATGCCAATGGTGGAAGTATTACAACCAAGAGCAGTAACGGTGGAGTCACGACTGGCAATCTCAATTCCTCAGGTCAGAATGGTGGCAATATTACTGTTAGTGCTCGTAGTCAGATTACTACTGGTGCGATCGATTCTAGCGGAACTACAGGTATTGGAGGGAGTGTCTCGCTAGACCCCATAGGAAACATCATCTTCACTTCTGCGAATACTTCTGGAGCCATTCAAGGTGGGAGTTTCTCTGCTTTCTCAACTGGAGGGAATATACGAGTTCTGGGTTTTGTCACCAGTCCGTTTTCTGCCTGTGCGGGGGCGAGCATCTGTACTGCCAGTGGCAATGGTGGGTCGGGCGGTCAGATCTTCCTTCGATTTGGCGGGGCTACACCATTCACAGTGGGCGATCCCAGTATTAACGGAACCGCAGGTATCGTGACGACTGGTTCGTCAACCTTAGCACTTGGTAGAACATTTCGTTTTGGCACGGGTATTTTTGTTCAAGGCAATATTCTCATCGCTCCTTCAGGAGATACAGTATTTACGCCCCCGGATCCTTGGATCGATGTGCTGGTTATTGGCATAGATACGCTAGATCTAATCGAAATCAGAGAAGTAATGAAACAGGAGGTCGATCGCTATTTTAAAGAAGAGAACTTACAAAAAGCTTTTGAGGCGATCGAAAAAGCCTATGTTTCAGAATTAGGAATTTACTTAGGGGAAGACCTCAAGCCCCCTACGTTAAACATGAACCAAGCCCAAGACACGATAAGTGAGGTCTCAAAGCGGTCTGGAAGTATTTCCGTACTGATCTATCCAGTTATTCTGAACGATCGCATCGAAATTCTGGTTGTCCCTCCAAAAGAGCTTGGCAAACCCTTTCACCGCTATACCAATTATGCCAATGAAGCCGAAATTATAACGCTTTTAGAGGAATACAGAGCTAACCTTCGCGATTCTAGCTCGCAAGATTATTTGGTACAGGCACAAAAGCTATATGACTGGGTTATACGTCCGATTGACGATCGACTGCAAGCGCTCAAGATAGAAACCGTTGTCTTTGTAATGGACTCAGGCTTGCGCGTGATTCCTCCTGCGGCGATGCACGATGGCAAACAATTCCTTATGGAGCGCTATGCTTCTGCAAATATTCCTTCATTACGTTTGACGAGGTTTGAAGAACGCGATCGCAAAAACACAAATATTTTAGCGATGGGTCTAACCGAAGCAAGAGAAGGTTTAAGTGCATTGCCAGCCGTTGAAGTTGAGGTGAAAACAATCGGTACGCAAGTGCTCTCTGGCGTTGCTTTTTTAAACCAAGATTTCACCGTCAGAAACATGCAAGATCAACGCAGCAAATCTAGCTATGGAATTCTACATTTAGGAACTCACGGTCAATTCCTCGCCGATCGCGCGAAAGATTCCTACATTCAGTTTTGGGATAGTAAACTGCGATCGCATCAAATTCCCGAACTGAGATTTGATAAGCCTGTAATCGACATGCTGACCTTGAGTGCCTGCGAAACTGCGGTTGGGAATAATTTGGGTATCAGTGGTTTGGCAATAGAGTCAGGCGCGAGAAGCATTCTAGCCTCTCTGTGGACGGTATCAGATGCGGGGACTGCTCCCTTGATGATCAATTTTTATAAGGTTTTTCCTAGCGCTCTGAGTAAGGCAACGGCGTTGCGACAAGCACAACTCGATTTGTTGAGAGGAAAGGTCAAGATTGAGAACAATCAAATTGTGGGAATTGAGGGTTTAGGTGCGATCGCCTTGCCTAAAGGAGTTGCAAATGTTGACCTCAGACATCCTTATTTTTGGTCATCTTTTATCTTGGTGGGAAATTGGTTGTAAGTTAGCTGGGTTTTGTCTGAGTTTCCCAAAAAATTAAGAATAATTTAGGGTTTGACAGAATCATGAACCATAGGTATTAAGCTTATTACACTTGAATACTGAATTCTTCGTTTATGGTCTAGTTACTTCTAATCGTTACCCTTTGGGATGAGTTGAAATGAAGAATAGATATTGCTTGCTCTTGTCAGCGATCGCTTTCCTTAGTGCGACATACTCGGCTCAAGCCCAAATTGCACCTGATGGTACTACGGCTACTCAAGTCAATGGCAATGCGATCGCACCCACAGGATTGGGCACAGTCAATGGCGGCAATCTCTATCACAGCTTCAACGAGTTTAACGTTCCCCAATCAGGGGTTATCTTTAACACGGGGAACTCTTCAGTAAAAGGGGCGGAAGTTCAAAATATTATCAATCGCGTTACAGGTGGCAATCCCTCTGCGGTTTTAGGCACGATTGAAAGTCGTCAAGCTTTCCCCAATGCCAATCTTTACCTCGTGAATCCGAATGGGATTGTATTTGGACAAAATGCGCGTCTAGATATTGGCGGATCGTTTCATGCCACTACGGGTACGGGCTTGGGATTTGATAACGGTCAGAATTTTAGTGTGGATAAGAATTCGCTCGTTTTTCCGAGCGGCGATCCAAAAAGTATTCGCTTCGCGATTTCTCAACCTGCGGGAATCATCAATCAAGGCAATTTATCGGTAGATACGGGCAAAAGCATTACGTTGACTGGCGGTAGCGTAATCAATACAGGCACGTTGACGGCCCCTGCTGGGAATGTGGCGCTAACTTCTGTGGCAGGAAATTCTGTTGTGGAGTTGCGATCGCCTGATGCGGTCTTAGGCTTACAAGTCACAGCCAATGCAATTCCGTCTAACTGGAGTGGCAAGATTACAGAGCTACCCAAACTAGCTGAGTTGCTTACGGGTAAAGTTCCTGAAGCGAATCAAGTAGTGGTCAAAGCCGATGGCTCTCTTGCCCTAGTGGCAAGTCCTGAACCAACCGATCTTGCGGTCACAAATGGCATGACGATTGTCTCAGGACAGATTAATGTTTCTCCCCTCCTTGACAAGGGGGGGCAGGGGGGGGTAATTGGCATCTTTGGCGAAAAAGTAGGTTTAGTAAATGCGCGGATTGATGCATCTGGATTAAATGGCGGTGGCACAGTTCTGATTGGAGGCGATTTTCAAGGCAAGGGAACCGTTCCAAATGCTCTGAGAATGTTTATTGATAGTAATTCAAGAATAGATGTCAGTGCAATTTTAAATGGGGATGGTGGGAAAACTATAGTCTGGTCTGACCAAAACACGAGATTTCTAGGCACGATTTTGGCACAGGGTGGAACGCAGTCGGGGAATGGTGGCTTTGTGGAGGTTTCAGGGAAACAGAACCTTGATTATAGGGGCACTGTGAATACGCTTGCACCAAATGGAACCATTGGAACTCTGTTGCTCGATCCGACAGATATCAATGTGATCGATGATTCTTTATTCCCAGCAGATTTTACAGCTTTGAACCAAGTCGATCAATTTGCCCTACCCGATGTGGGATTAAACAGACTCGGCGTGAGCTTGATTAACGGTGCGGTAACAAATGTCATATTGCAGGCGACGAATGATATCAACTTCAATACACCGACTAATCCTGTGAATATAGGCACTTTAGGGGTGGGGCTGACAGCGCAGGCTGGTAGAGATATCAACTTCAATAGCTCTATTACTACAAACGGCGGAGCAATTAACTTTAGCGCGGGTCGCAATATTGCGGGTACTGCGGATCTCATTACAACTGCGGCTAATGCTGGGGATATCAATCTTACTGCTGGCGGAAATATCAGCGTAAATAGCTTCCAAACAATTTCAAATGTAAATGGCGGTAATGTAATTGTACGGGCAGGCGGTAACATTCAAACCACAGGAGCCAATGTTGCTGGAGAAAGTATTGCAACATATGTTGTGTTCCCTTTTACTGGGAATGGAGGGAATATCTCCCTGACGAGTACAAACGGCGCGATCGACGTTAGTTCAGGACGAGTTGCTTCTACAACGAACATAGGAAATGGTGGAAGCATTACATTTAGGGCGTTTGGTAATATCAAGACTGGTAGCAATGCTCCATTCCCTGCTGTGAGTTCCTATGTCTCTTTAGGGGGCAGTGGCATTCCTGGTAATATTTCATTCACTAGTACAAATGGATCGATCGATACAAGCTTAGGAGACTTAAACGCGGGAACGAATATTGGCAATGGTGGGAATATTTCTCTTTTTGCTGCTAGTAACATAATCACTGCTGGCGTAACTTCCAACTCAAATTCTGGCAACGGAGGAATTATCACACTTCAATCTGCTAATAACATAATCACCAATGCTGTATCCTCCAATTCAAGTTCGGCCAACGGAGGCATTATCTCACTTCAAGCAGTCGGGAACGTTACAACGAAAGATCTTCTTGCAAGTGCTAGTATAGCTGGCAACGCTGGCTCGATCTCTGTAACTAGTACTGGAGGTGCCATTGATACGACCCAAGGTAACGTGAGAGCGAGGGTTATCCCCGGAGGGAATGGTCTGGGTGGCAGTGTTAATTTTCAGGCAGCTAGTAACATCAATACTGGTCAGATTTTGGCGACAGGTAATTTGGGTGGTGGTAGCATCAAACTTACCAGTACAAATGGAGCAATTAACACAACCACAGGGGATATTGATGCTAGTTCTACCAATGGCAATGGTGGCAATATTAACTTCACAGCCCGCACGAGTATTACCACGAATAATCTCAATACGAGTAGTGCGATCGCCAATGGCGGCAACATTACCCTCGACCCCATAGGTAACATCATCTTCAACTCTGCGAATACTGCGGGAGCGATTCAGGGTGGAAGTTTCTCGGCTTCTTCAACAGGGGGTAATATTCGAGTTCTTGGTTTTGTAACCAGTCCATTTGCTGCCTGTGCGGGTGCGAGTATTTGTTCTGCTAGCGGTAATGGTGGAACGGGCGGTCAGATATTTCTTAGACATGGCGGATTAGCTCCTTTTATCATTGGCGATCCGAGTATTAATGGAACCGCAGGCATCGTCACCACAGGTTCATCAACCTTAGCCCTCGGTAAAATCATTCCTGTCGGCACGAGCATCTTTACCCAAGGCAATATTCTTGTCGCTCCCTCAGGGGATACGGTATTTACACCCCCTGACCTTTTAGTCGATCTTCTTGCCGCCGATCTAGACACCTTGAAACTGCTAGAAATCAGGGAGGTAATGAAACGAGAGGTCGATCGCTACTTTAAAGAAGAGAACTTACCAAAAGCATTTGAAGCGATCGAAAAAGCCTATATTTCTGAGCTAGAGGTTTATTTGGGAGACGATCTCAAGCCGCCTGTATTAAACATGAACCAAGCCCAAGAAATCATAGGTGATGTTTCAAGACGATCTGGAAGTATTTCGGTATTGATTTATCCTGTGATGCTGAACGATCGCATCGAAATTCTGGTCATCCCTCCCAAAGATAAAGGCAAACCCTTTCATCGTTATACCAATTACGCCAACGAAGCTGAAATCGTAGCTCTTTTAGAAGAATACAGAGCCAATCTTCGCGATTCTAGTTCGCAAGATTATTTGGTACAGGCGCAAAAGCTATATGACTGGGTTATGCGTCCGATTGATGACCAACTACAAGCTTTGAAAATAGAAACCGTTGTCTTTGTGATGGACTCAGGCTTGCGCGTGATTCCACCTGCGGCGATGCATGACGGCAAACAGTTCCTCATGGAACGTTATGCCTCTGCAAATATTCCTGCACTGCGGGTAACTAGGTTAGAGGATCGCGATCGCAAAAATACCCGCGTTTTAGCTATGGGGTTAACCCAAGCAAGAGAAGGTTTAAGTGCGTTACCAGCCGTCGAAATTGAAATTAGAACCATTGGTACGCAGGTGCTCTCTGGTGTTGCATTTTTAGACCAAGATTTCACCGTTGGCAATATGCAAGAGCAAAGGAGCAAAGCTAGCTATGGAATTTTGCATTTGGGAACCCACGGTCAATTCCTTGCCGATCGCGTTAAAGATTCCTATATTCAGTTTTGGGATAGCAAGCTGCGATCGCACCAAATTCCCGGTCTAAGATTTGATAAGCCTGCGATCGACATGCTGACCTTAAGTGCTTGCGAAACTGCTGTTGGGAACAATTTGGGTATCAGTGGTTTGGCAGTAGAGTCTGGGGCTAGAAGCATTCTTGCCTCTTTATGGACGGTGTCAGATGCGGGGACTGCTCCCCTCATGATTAGCCTTTATAAGGCTTTTCCCAATGCGATCAGTAAAGCAACTGCTTTACGGCAAGCGCAACTCGATCTGTTGAGGGGAAAGGTTAAAGTTGAAAACAATCAAATTGTTGGGATTGAAGGGTTGGGAGCCATTACTTTACCAAAAGGCACAGGGAATGTAGACCTCAGGCATCCTTTCTTTTGGTCGTCTTTTATCTTGGTGGGGAATTGGTTGTAATTAAAGAAAAATTTACCGATAGAGCTTTACAGCGTCACAACTTAATTTTAGGGTAAATAGAAGTGAGTTTACAACGTGCATCATCGATCTTCATCTGCCAATCCACGCCCCGTTGTCTCTGGTTGACATCCATAGACCAAGCGGCAGTTTCTTCCTGCAATATTTTGATGTCTTCAAATCGCCTACTATCGATACACTGACGAGTGAGTGAACTCAGTTCATTCTCCGCAACGTTGAGCCAACTGCCATGGTTGGGCGTATGACAAAACTCAAGGCGGCGAACCAACTGACGTGCCCGTTCTAGCTCAAAGGTTTCATAGAATGCACCCTTGGTGTGAGTGTTCAGTTGATCGCAAATGAGAATAACTCGTTCACACTCAGCGTAGCGACCTTCTAGCAGTTGCGCCATTTCAATAGCCCAATCGACTTTGGTTCGTCTGGGGCGCACACTGACTTCCCGCCATCCTACCAGTGGTTCCGTCATCATACAAATGCTGGCGGTTCCTGCTCGTTCATACTCGTAATCGACCCGTTTGCCATGCTTGGTGGTGGCAAGCAAAGGCTTTCGCACTTCTCGGATTAACTGCACGGGTTGCTCATCCATGCAGAATTCGGATCGTAGGGTTGAGCGTAAGTCTGTTGTTTCCGTTCATCCTCGGTCAATCGAACAATACATTTCTTTTGCATAAAGCTTCTTTGTGCTCTATACAATTTCGCCGATTTGAGACTATTTGCCAACCCTAATTTTTAGATTTGTAAGGATACAGAGAGTTCCAAAAATTCAATTTTTAAACTCGCGATCTTAAGACTCAATCACCTTTTGCTTTGTGAGAAATGCGATCGCATCGAGATCGAATTTAGCCAGAATTTCTGCGCCAGTCCAGCGGTGGTGCGTAAACTGATGCAAGGAAAAATCAAACTCTTTACTCACCGCCCAAAGTACGAAATTGGGATTGGTTTTCGCTGCTTCTATTTCCGTACAGGTAATCGTAAAGGAGATTTGGCGATCGGAATTTAAGGAGAAGCTCTTGATTGAGACATCCTCCCGCAAATCTTCTTTAGTACATTCCAAATCGTAAATGGATTCGGTTCTCTCTACCGAGCGCACTTGCCAGCCGTCAAGAATATATTGCGAAGTCACGGTAATGATTGCAGTTCTGTCAGCGAAGTTATATTCGCCTAAGGGTACAACCACAATCTTTTCAACGGGCTGCTCTACAACTCTTTCAACAATTTTCTCGACTTCGACAGTTTTTTCTACAACTCTTTCGACTTCAACAATTTTCTCAACTTCAACAATTTTCTCAACGATCACCTCAACGGTTTCAATTTCTTTTTGGATCACGATCTGAGGCGAGGATTCCACATCGTCCTGCACGACGGGTACTTGGGATGCAGCCCGATCGGCGAATCTTTGTTCTGGTTCCCTCGTTTCATCCTGCGGATGGAAGTCTTGTCGATACTCGAGTTTGGGCTCGGATTCAGATATGAATTCAGATCGATATTCTCGCGACTCTCTAGCGGATAGGGGTTGCCTCTCTGGGACTTCATGGGGCAGGTTGGCGCGATCGCGATCGGGGGTAGAAAAATCTAAAGCAATGCGCTTTGCCTCGTTTAATCCATTGGTTTGATGGGAGTTTTGTTCGAGCGATAGATTAGACGAATCGGGTTTCTCGGTTAGTAGTTTTGTCGTGGGTTCGGCATCGGATTCTTCGGCAAGGGTTTCGATCAAAACCTTTGCTTTTTGATAATTATCGAGTTTTCCCTGTTCCTTATAAAGCTTGGCTGCTTTACGCAGATTTGTTTTGGCAGCATTGTCATCCTTAAAATCAGGTTGGGAATGCGCTAAGCCACGGA
This sequence comes from Tumidithrix elongata BACA0141, assembly GCF_036349135.1. NCBI lineage: Bacteria > Bacillati > Cyanobacteriota > Cyanophyceae > Pseudanabaenales > Pseudanabaenaceae > Tumidithrix > Tumidithrix elongata. The sequence continues at coordinate 48,732 of NZ_JAZBJZ010000007.1, read as the reverse complement.
AATAATAGGCATCGGCAAAGTCAGCCTTGAGCGCGATCGCTTCGCCAAAATCCCGCACGGCATCTGGATATTCCTTAAGAATAAAATTCGCCCGCCCGCGTCGGAACCACACCTGCTCTTGGCTGGGATCGATTTCCAAATAACGGCTGTAGTTGGAGATCGCTTGCTCAAAGCTTTTGAGTTTAAAAAAGGTATTGCCGAGGGCAAACAGAGCATCTGTATAGCCGGCGTCGATTTCGATCGCTTGGGAATGGTCGGCGATCGCCTTTTCATATTGTCCTAATTTGAAATAGGCGAGACCGCGCTTGTAGTAAGCATCTTTGGCTTTGTCTGGACGCAACGAAACCGCTTGGGTATAGTCAACGATCGCTTCTTTATATTCTTTTAAGCCAAAGTAAACATCGCCACGCCCAATGTAGGCACGCACGAAGTTAGATCTAGATTTGATCGCCTGGGTAAAGGAATCGATCGCATCTTCGGTAAATCCCTGTTGGCTATCCTCTAGACCCCAGCGATAAAACACATCGACGATCCTGATGCCCTTGCGTTTTTTTGCCGCTTGTAGAGAAAATCGATCCCACTCGCGATCGAGCAAGCGCGTATATTCTTCGCGAAATACACCTGCCTCGGTTTGGGGCTCTAGGGGCAGCCCCTCAAATTGGGGCAGTTGACGCAATTTATCAATTCTCAGAGGCTCGTCAAAGCTGACGCAAGCGTCGATCGCAATCCACACCCGAAAGTTATTGGGCGAGGAATCAATGTCATAGGCCTCGCTCAGTTCTCGGTAGCGGGGCGATTTGAGTCTTAGTTGATATTCGCGATCGGCGGGTACGACCTGACCGCTGGCAAAATAGCCCTGAAGGCTGCTACCAATGCGCTTAAAGTATGCCCTGTCACCAACTTTAACGGTTTGAATATTGGCACAGTTCCAAGTGATGATATATTGCTCCCCCTCGGCAATATCCTCGATCGCTTCAGCGAGAAAATCTCTGATTTCGGGCTCAACTTGCTCATCGCAAAGAAAAATTCTAGTCACCATAGGGTTATATTCTAGGTTTTGTGAGGCGATCGCCAAACTTTCAATAACGCTCAATCTGTAGCACTCAATTAGGATATTTCAACACACAAGCAATTCTATTATTCTAATAGATTGCCTATAAACTATACCAGTTGCTCACATAGCGTACTACTCTATGCATCTAGTTTACGACCTAGCAGAATTACAAACGCTGATAGCCCAGTCGCCACAAGATTGGCGGCCTTTAGTGTTTACCAATGGCTGTTTCGATCTGATTCATGTGGGGCATGTACGCTATCTTGCTGCGGCTAAGGCACTAGGTAAGACCTTGGTGGTGGGCGTTAACAGTGACACCTCGGTGCAACAGCTTAAGGGCAACACGCGCCCCTATGTACCCGAAGCCCAACGCGCTGAAGTTTTAGCTGCGCTGAAATCTGTGGATGCGGTGGTAATTTTTTCAGAAGTAACAGCGGTGGCAATTATTGAGGCGATCGCGCCCGATATTTATGTCAAAGGTGGTGACTATACGCCCGATACTTTACCCGAAACCCCAGCAGTGAAAGCCTGCGGCGCAAGTTTAGAATTAATTAAGGTCGAAATCCCCACATCAACCACAAAAATCGTCCAAAAGATTCTTAACAATTCTCAATCTCTCTAAGACTCTCCCCAAAAGCAACCATCGCATCTAGATGAGAATCCATCAATAAACATTGCTCTAGATCGTGAATATCCAGATCGGGCAAACATAAACTGCTCTGCCTTTGCTCGTATCTCCCTTGCTGCAAGCAATAAATGCTTATCTTCCCATCTTCCCAAAACCAAACTTCGGGTACACCACACAATTGATATTTTCTGAGCTTTTGCGTACTTCCACTTGTCACCACGACCTCTATACACAAGTCAGAAATCTCTTTCTCTGTGCCAAAGTTGTACGAAAGATCTGCCTGAAACTCGGTACTGCCCTTTACTGATTGCGTATAAGCACCTGTAGAGACAAAAGGGATCCGTCTAAGCATAAAATATTGCCCTAGGAGAAGTCCAAGCAACGAACAAATCATTTCATGCAGTCGTCCAATCCCCACAATTTCTAAAACTCCCTCACAAAACATTAGTCTGACTCCGCCAATCTCCTCAAAGGCAGATTTCAGAGCCTTAAATTGTTCCCATGTTACAGCCTGCTTGATAAAATATTGGTTGTCTGCTTTGACTAAAGTTTGGCTCATGGATTTTAGGTTTGCAGCGTACCAAATGATTTTAGCCTATTCTTTTCTGTCCAGATATTTATGTCAAAGGCGGCGACTATACGCCCGATACTTTACCCGAAACCCCAGCAGTGAAAGCCTGCGGCGCAAGTTTAGAATTAATTAAGGTCGAAATTCCCACCTCAACCACAAAAATCGCCCAAAAAATTCTTAACAGTTCTAAAGATCGATCAATCGATAAATCATTGTAACTTGGCAGTTAAAATCGCAGCTTTGCTGACCATACCTGCCTCCGCAGGTTAAAAAGTATAGGTTTATCTAGTCTGCATCGGAGGAATGTCTTTAATGCTTGAATATAATCAAAGCATCAAATCTCATTACGAAAAAGTTTGGTCTAATATAGGAACTCCTATTACTTGGGAATTGGGTTCTATGACTAAAATATCGCCCTCATTCTGCGTTTTAGAATTTTCGCCCAATCAGGGAAGAAATATGTGGACATATTCAACCTGTGGAATGTCTCAACCAAGTGATAAAAAAGCTATTGAGTTACATATTTTTCACCTTTTGCAACAAAAGAACTAGTTGAGTTGCTGACAGTTGTTGCTCATTACCACAGGACAGAAGCTTCTCTTGCAGATGGTCATACAGTAAATTTTGGGCGACCTTGGCTTCCTGACTCCTACTGCGATCGTGGATTAATTTCTCTTCCATATCTTGATGGTTCCGAATTGGAAAATACAGTTATAGAAGGAGCTAATGTTCGATTTTTATGGCTTATTCCAGTGACGCTCAAGGAGGTCAATTACAAGAAAAAAGAAGGTCTTGAAGCGCTAGAAGAAAAGTTTGAGGTAAGTCATTTTAATTATTTAGACCCTTATAGACAGAGCGTTGTCTAACTTCTATCCTATTATAGTAATTTATTGAATCTCTTATCCCCGATCTAAATTCTACAGGTAATCACTTTTCTCAAATGTCATCAGGATTGACACCCAATGACCTCAAGTGACTGTAGTCCCAACAGAAGACAAATCTGGAACAAGTGAGTTTATAATGCTATGAAGATGCGATCACACACCGATTAAATTCTTCTGAAGCTTTAACTGTGAGACCTCCTTTCACCCCACTCCACTATATTGCTCAAAAAATAACCATCAATTTGGAATCTAAAAGGGCAGTTGGGGGGGATTCTTGGGACATAAAAATTTCGATAGCTTGCGATCGCTTCAATTATTCTCGAACCTTAGCTGCATTGCCTTCTTTAACGTTGCGATCGCCAACCCAAAAATTAATCTTCACCCACATTAGATTGACGGCTATGCCGAACGTGAAGAATTGCTACAACATCTTCTTCTATGACAAACAAAGCCCGATATTTAATTCGCTTCCCAATCCAAAGCTGCCGAATTTCACGACCAATTACTGAGGCTTCTGGCGCTATGCCACATCGCATTGGGAACTTTTGTAGCGAAGCGATCGCGTCTTGAAGTTCGTAATACCAGTTGTTGGCTACTTCAGCACTTAGGTTATCGCACATCCAACGATAAGCTGTTTCAATTTCCTGAAAAGCAGTAGGTTGAATGAGTATCTGGTAACTCATGAACGGGGAGGAATACTAAATTTTTCTTGTAGATTTGCCAAAGCTTGCTCGACAGGAATTCCTAGACCCCGCTCGAATTCATCTAGCCCCTTGCGAATTCCTACGATCGCTTCTAGATAGTCAACACGGTCTAAGAGTTCATTGTATGTAGGCTGTGACTGTTTTGGGGTCGCTTTGAGAGATTTCAAGAAGGCAAATAAATCCTCTAGCAACTCGTTTGGAGTACTGTCGATTTCTTGTAATAATAATTCTTTGAACGTCATTACAGTTAAACAGATGAGATTTATATTTTTAGTATAGCGCCTGTATAAAGCGATCGCTTACTTCATCATAAAACAATATCATGAAAATTTCATTCGATATATTGCTACTATTCAAGATAAATCCAAATGGAATGAAAACAGATGAACGGTAATTGCAAACAAACTTACAATTACACGGTGCTTTTAGAAAAGGAAGAAGATGGAGGCTACCATGCGTTTTGTCCCGTTCTCAAAGGTTGTCATTCTCAAGGAGATACAGTTGAAGAAGCGATCGCAAATATGACCGAAGCGATCGAGTTATATCTCGAAAGTTTAATAGCTGATAACCTGCCTATTCCCACAGAAAATTTAATCGTCAAACCTCTAAGCATTGTGGCACAAGCATTTTAGCAACTGTCAAAGCCAAAGAATTTATTCGGGCTATCGAAAAACTGGGTTTCTATTTCGATCGCCAAAAAGGTAGTCATGCTGTCTACAAGAATGCTGACGGGAAAAGAGTGGTTATTCCAATCCATTCAGGGAAAGATATAAAGCAAGGCACTTTGATGGGAATGATTCAAGATGTCGGCATTGAGAAGGAAGCATTTTTCAAATTACTTCAAGAATAAAAGCTGTGAGGTTTGTATAGCAGGAATCTAACGAGATAAAATGGCTTTAATCTCTCTACTGAAATTCTCGCTAACAACTGTTCTCTTTTATGCAGCACTAGGCTATGTGACGTTTCACTTCTTTTCTACTTTGTTTGTTTTTATTCTTATTTTTTCTATAGGTTCCGTTTGCTTTGTCTCTTATAGAAAAGAGGAGGAAAAAGAGAAAGATTCACCCCCTGAAGAGAAACAGGGATGTGCTACGGGAGATATGCAAATGGGTGGAGCAGAGACTTTGTCTGAAGAGATATTAGAACTCGCTCTTATGTTTCTTTTCTGGGGAGTGATTTCAGGAATGTCACAAGTCAAAAATGAACTTCAGAAGCGGATAGATAAGCTCTATATTTTCCTTGTTTTGCTTTTATTGGCTTCAACTGGCTTGAGTTTAGGCTGGCTTTTGGAATCGTCAACATCGAAATTCCTGATGTAAATTATATTTACTCATGCAACAATTCTGTCAGGGAGAATTTCATCCTGGCAAGTTTGACTTTCTTGAAATATGCTTTCTCCTATTTTGCTATTTTACCTACTTCCCTAGATGAGCAGACTTCTTTATGGAGATAATCGATGTACTTCCCATGCTTCATCACTTTGGTGGGTATACAAAAAGCGATCGTGGAGGCGGTTGGGACGACCTTGCCAAAATTCAAAGCTTTTTGGCACAACGCGATAACCGCCCCAAAAGGAAGGGAGAGGAATTTCTCCATCTTGAAACTTATGCTTCATCTTCTCAAACTCATTGATCAAAAGTTGGCGAGATGAGATCACCGAACTTTGGCGGGAACTCCATGCACCCAGTTGACTTCCCTTGGGACGCGAGAGGAAATATTGCAGAGACTCAACTGTAGAAACTTTTTGAGCGATTCCCGTAATTTGCACTTGTCGCTGCAAGGGCAACCATAGAAATAAAAGCGAAACATGGGGATTCTCTTCGATCTGTCGAGCCTTTCGACTTTCGTAGTTCGTGAAAAATACGAACCCACTGTAATCAAAATACTTTAAAAGTACAGTGCGGACGAGTGGTTCCCCTTTTGATGAAGCCGTAGCCAACACCATCGCATTCGGTTCCTGCAAATCGGCATTACATGCTTGCTGAAACCAGAACTCAAATTGCTTAAATGGGCTCTCTTGTAAATCTTTCCGCCCAAGCTCTGCTTGCGTGTATTCCTGCCTTAACTCATGAATATCCATAGATTTCTAATTCTTTAACTTTTCTCCCTTTTTTAGGGCTAGGAAGGCTATTTATCTTGTTTTGCCCAATTTTTGGGGGGTAAAAACCCTTTCTGCTAAGTAGGGGGAATTCATAAATTGCCCTTAATCAACATAATTCAAATTACATGTAAGGAGAGCTACTCGCAAGCAAAGCTCAAAAGCGATCGCTTAAATGTTCCTCTACAAACAATTTCATCAAAATTTGTACTTTAGAATACCTGCGATCGCCCCTGTTACGTCGCACAATCCTAAGTGAATTTTTTCTATGCAATGGCTTAAATGGCTTAGTATTCAGTCAAAACTGATCGTCATGCTGCTGGCGGTTAGCAGCAGTTCTATTTTAGTGACTGCCTATCTGGGCTATCGCAGCGGACAGTCTAACCTGACCGATCGCGTATTTAACCAGCTCACGAGTTTACGCGCCTCCAAAGCCTATCAAATTGAGTCTTATTTCAAAACCACGTGCAATCATATTCAGACTCTGAGTGACGATCCATCGGTTGTGTCGGCGATTACAGAATTAACCAATGCTTACCGTCAGCTCGATACCGTTCAGATGGCACCTGAGGCGCAGCAAAAACTCAGAGACTATTACCAAAACGAATTTTTACCTAGATTAGCCAAAACCCAGCAGGGCTCGCCCGTACTCAACTCTTTTCTCCCTGAAACCGCCGCCGCCAATTACCTGCAATATCACTACATTGCCGCCAATCCTAATCCCGTCGGTAAAAAGGATCTGATGGATATGGCGAATGATGGCAGCGAATACAGTCGCATTCACGCCCGCTATCATCCCATTTTTCGCAACATTATCAAGAAATTTGGCTATTACGACATGTTCTTGATCGATCCGCAAGGAACTGTAATCTATACGGTTTACAAAGAGACGGACTTTACCACGAACTATACAACGGGAGCTTACAACGAAAGCAACCTTTCTCGCCTAGTTTCGTCCGTGCGAAAGTCGAAAGAGAGAGACTTTGCTAAAATCATTGACTTTGAAGCCTATAGCCCATCCTACGGCGCTCCTGCCGCCTTTATCGCAGCGCCTATTTTCGATCGCAATAAATTTATCGGCGTTCTCGCCATTCAAGTGCCTGTGGATGAGATCAACAACGTCATGACGGGCAATCTCAAATGGGAGAGGGATGGACTGGGCAAAACTGGCGAAACCTATTTGGTGGGTAAAGATTACTTTATGCGATCGGTTTCGCGTTTCCTCGTGGAAACGCCTGAAGAGTACCTGCAAACCCTCTCTTCGCTGGGAGTGAATAAAGAGACAATCAATCGCATTCGCCAATATAAAACCTCCATCCTCGAACAGAAGGTGAAAACAACTGCCGCTGAAGAAGCCTTAACAGGTAAGCAGGGGATCAAGATCATTCAGGATTATCGCGATATTTCCGTATTGAGTTCCTATGCTCCCTTACAGATTGAAGGTCTTGACTGGGTGATTTTGGCAGAAATGGATTTGTCGGAAGCCTACGCCCCGATCTACGACTTTGAGCGCCAGTTATTGATTTCGGCAACCCTATTGATGTTGTTGGTGATTTTATTAGCGATGACGCTCTCGCATTTCTTTGTCAAACCTATTAATCAATTGATTGACAGTTCGCGTAAGGTCGCCGCAGGACAGCTAGATGCGATCGCCCTGCTCGAAACCAAAGATGAGTTTGGCGAATTGGCGCAATCCTTTAATGCCATGGTGCTCAGTCTCCGCGACCAAACCAACCTCGTCGAAGAGAAAAATCGCGAGAACGAACAACTCCTGCTGAGTATTTTCCCCGCCGCGATCGCCAAACGTCTCAAAAAAGGCGAAAAGAACATTGCTGAAAGCGTTTCCAATGTTGCCGTTCTATTTTCCGATCTGACTGGCTTCTCTAAGCTTTCAGATTCTCTCACAGCTTACGAAATTGTCAGCATTCTCAACGACCTCGTTACCTCTTTTGATGAAGGTGCAGAACGCTATGGTATGGAAAAGATTAAAACCATTGGCGATAGCTACATGGCAGTTTGCGGGCTTTCGGTTCCCTACCTCGATCACGATAAACGGGCTTTAGATTTTGCCCTAGAGATGCAAGCGATCGTGCGGCGTTTTAGCCAAGAACGGGGCTTCCAATTAAATATCAGCATTGGCATCAACTCTGGTGATATTGTGGCAGGGATCGTCGGTCGCAATAAATTTATTTACGATGTTTGGGGCGATACGATTAACCTTGCTAGTGCCTTAAAATCAGCCTGTCCCCCCGGCTCTGTGTTGGTTTCCAGTGAAACCTATAGCCGCTTAGTCGATATTTACGAATTTGAGCCCCTCGCTGCCAAGGTCGAGAATGGTAAAGAGTTGCTCCCCGCATGGCGACTCAAGAGTACGCAACAATTTATCCAAACTGAGGTTGAGATCGATGGTTCAGTCTAGTTCTAATCATTTGATTATCTGGGCGATCGCACTGATCGTCGGTTTAGCCGTATCTACAATCACACTTGGCGAACTGATTTATCGCTTACAAAATCGTCGGAAGCCACTTGCCTCCACCCTAAAGGTGGTTCGCAACTTGGTTTTGCCCGTGTTAGCATTCATGCTATTTGCCCAGTTCGTGCTCCAGCGCCCAGCCAGCGACGAGTTGCTAAAGAGCATCCAAACTCTATTTTGGGTTTGCGTACTCCATGCTTCCCTTTCTTTGTTGAACGCGATTTTATTCGAGCAGGCAAAGGCAGATACTTGGCGGGCAAGGGTTCCCAAGCTCCTGATCGATTTATTTCGGTTGTTTTTGGTGCTCTTGGGAACGGCGATCGTGCTGGCAACAGTTTGGAATGCAGACTTGGCTGGACTGGTTACGGCACTGGGCGTTAGTTCGATTGTGATCGGTTTGGCGCTTCAAGACACCCTAGGCAGTGTGATGTCGGGGATTGCCCTCCTGTTCGAGCATCCTTTCTCCGTGGGAGACTGGCTGAAGATTGGGAATATGGTGGGTCAGGTGATTGATATTAACTGGCGATCGGTTCGGCTCCAAACCTTTGAACGCGAGATGGTGATCATTCCCCATAAACTGATCGGTAGCGAAATTATTCACAACTACAGCCGTCCCCTTGCCCTCCATGCCGAGCGGATTCGCATTGGCTTCGCCTATACCGATCCGCCCAACTTAGCCAAGCGGGTTTTGCGAACCACCGCCCTAGAAACCCAGGGAATTCTGCCCAACCCAGAACCCAAGATTTTTACACACTCCTATGATGATTCGGCGATTACCTATGAGGTCAAGTTTTTTATTGCGGACTATAGCGAACTAGAAGAAATTCGCGATCGCTTTATGAGTCGGCTCTGGTATGCAGCGCAGCGTAATAATTTAACCATTCCCTTCCCAATTCGGACGCTCTATCATTTTCATGGCCCTACCTCAAAAGCGGAGGGAACTTCTAAAAAGTTTACCGAGAGCTTGCAATCGCTACCCGCATTTGTGCCATTGGAAGACCCTGAGAGCCTAGGTAGTACGGCATCGGAAGGCATAGATTTGCAACATTTTGGTGCGGGTGAAAAGGCGATCAAACAGGGCATGGCGAGCAATGCTCTATTTATCGTGGTTTCAGGACAAGCAGTCATGACCGTTACAGATTCGATGGGTATAGAACATGAAATTCTTACAGTCAAAACAGGAGAGTTCTTTGGAGAGATGACCCTCTTTTCTGGAGAACCCAGTGCGATCGCCGTTACTGCTGTCAACGATTTAGAAGTGATGATGATCTCAGCGATCGCAGTGAATCAGATGATCGATCGCCAACCCAGTTTTGCGCGAGAAATCAGTCAAATCATTGAGGTGCGCCGCCGCCTAGTCAGCGAAATCGAACTGTCCTCTTCTAGTTCCCAATCCTAATCAATGTCAGTTCGGGAGAAGTTTTTTGAATCATGAGAGTAGATTCTAAAATGGGAGGGCTTTAAGGACTACTGGCGTTAATCGCTTTCATGTGATGTCTTGATGGGTGGGTTGACTTGCGATACAAAGCGCTGCGGGGAAGGACGCGCAATATTTCATCGGTAGTTGTGATTCCAATGGTGAGCTTTTCGATCGCGGCAAGTCGGAACGAATGGAATTCAATCTCATTTAGGTAACGATTCATTTGCGTAATCGTACCTTCGTAAATCAATTGGCGTACGGTGTCATCGGCATCCAGCAGTTCCACCACAGCTTCTCGTCCTAAAAAACCTGTATTAAAACAGCGATTGCAGCCCACTCCCTTGCGCCAGTGGGTCAGATCGACGGTGTCAGGATCGATGTGTAGGGATTTTAACTCAGCCAATGTCGGAGTATGGGGTTTGGCACAATGGGGACAAATCTTGCGGACGAGACGCTGTGCCACCACACCTAAAAGCGCATCGCTAATCAAGCCGGGGTCTGGGCCTAAGTCTTTTAACCTCGGAATTGCACTGGCAGCATCATTGGTGTGCATGGTCGATAAGACCAAGTGCCCTGTCAGAGCCGCTCGTACTGCCGTCTCAGCGGTTTCTGGATCGCGTACTTCGCCCACCATGACGATATCGGGATCTTGGCGTAAAATTGCGCGTAACCCTGCGGCAAAGGTCATGCCTGCGGGTTCGTGGACTTGGGTCTGCGTAATATTGGGCAGCACATACTCTACGGGGTCTTCTACGGTGACAACATTGACATGTTCCGTTGCCAGTATCTGCAAGCTGGTATAGAGCGTACTGGTTTTGCCAGACCCCGTTGGGCCAGTCATGATAATCAAGCCTTGCGGTTGCCAGATCCAACTCTCATAGATACTTAACGCCCGTTTGGTAAAGCCTAGACTTTCGATGCGATCAGAAAACGGATTTTCACGGGGCAGTAACCGAATTACAATTTTTTCGCCATGGACGCAGGGCAGCGTGCTCACCCGCATATCGAGGTCTAAGTCTAATTCCTCGGTGTTGGTATAGTTTTTGCCAATACGTCCATCTTGAGGACGACGACTTTCGGCAATGTCCATATTGCACATGACTTTGAGCGCCACAATGATTTTGCGGCTGATGTCTAAATGCAAGGTTTTAATGTCGCGCAGAATACCGTCAATGCGATAGCGCACCCGTAGTCCTAGGGCAGTCGGTTCTAGGTGAATATCACTGGCACGATGCTGCAAGGCAACTGAGATTAGGGCATTGATCCTGCGAGTTTGATCGACGGCTTGCGATAGGTATAGATCGGTAACTTCGCTAATATCGGCAAGCTCGGTTTCGCCCGTGAGGGGATTGATTAAAGGCGCAGAATTAATACTATTTTGACTGGGAATATTCTGTCTGCGAAACCAAACCCGATAGCTTTCAGGAGCGATCAGAATTGAGCGAACTTCTGTCAGGGTGCGATCGCCGATCGCCCTTAGCTCCTCAGGTGAGAGCACATAGGGACTACCAATATAAAAACAACTGCGCCAGAGCAACAATGGGATCACGGGGGGAAGCGCAGAGAGATCTTCAAATTCTCGAAAAAAACGATGATTTAGCTCTTGGTCTAACAGTTCAAGCTTGACCAGCCCCTTTGGATCGACGAGTTGACGCAGTGCCTCCTCACAGGAACAAATCTGATTATTTCTCAGCCTTTGCCAAACTGATTCAGGATTTAGGTATTGATTGGAGGACATTGTGCGAATTTCCATAATCCTTGCGATATGAGTATTTTGGGCTTGCAGAAATTTTGGGGCTGCGATCGAGCCGATCAGTCTGATTATGCCCATCTAAAATAACAAAATCACCTCGATTTAAATTACAGTTTTGTAATTCAACCAAGGTTCTGTTACGCTTAGCGGGTGCGGGATCCCATGCTATAGGGATGCGATCGCACACCCATACATGACATTTTTGTGAATTGTGGCTGCGTCGATAGATTTATCCTAATATTCAGATATAGACGATCTGTATTTACTACAGTAAGCGCTATATTTTAGTAGTCTATAAACGCATTTCTATCTGTTAAGATTCATTGATTGTTTAACAAGAAAGCTAAATTGCCCCCAAAATTGCCTCAAGAACTGCTTAGATTCTCTAATTTTTGGACTACCCTTTAGATTATGGCTCAATCTACAACTGTCAAAGAGACTGGCATAACAACCGACACAGTACCTGACGTAGAACTAAAAAAGGTATTTAAAATTTTTGGCTCTGGCGCAGTTGTTCAAGGGGTAGATTTACAGATCCAAAAAGGAGAACTGTTTAGCATTCTTGGCCCATCAGGTTGCGGCAAAACCACATTACTGCGCTTAATCGCTGGGTTTGAAGAGCCCTCCGCAGGAGAGGTGTTAATTCAGGGGCAGACGATGACCTATGTGCCTGCTTACCGTCGTCCCGTAAATACGGTGTTTCAAAGCTATGCACTGTTTGGGCATATGAGCATTTTTGATAATGTGGCATTTGGTTTAAAGGTACGGGGCTTACCTAAAGCCGAAATTAACGATCGCGTCAAAGATGCCCTCCGCAAAGTCAGGCTAGAAGTCATGGGCGATCGCTTTCCCCGCCAGCTATCGGGTGGACAGCAGCAGCGGGTGGCTTTAGCCAGAGCTTTGGTCAATCGTCCCAAGGTGGTGCTGCTGGATGAGCCCTTAGGCGCATTGGACTTAAAATTGCGCAAAGAAATGCAGGTAGAGCTTTCCAACTTGCAATACGATCTGGGCATCACGTTTGTCATGGTTACCCACGACCAAGAGGAAGCGCTCAGCATTTCTAGTCGCATTGCGGTGATGAACCAAGGCCAGCTAGAACAGGTGGGCACACCCAGTCAAGTTTATAATTACCCCACAACCCCCTTTGTCGCAGGATTTGTGGGCGAAACCAATCTGTTTGAGTGCAAGCTGGTAGAACAGGATGGAGCTTTTTTAGAATTGCGTTCTAACTCGGGACTGGCGATCGTGGTCGAGAAACCAAGTGATTGGCAGCTCAGCAAAGAGGCATGGGTGAGCGTGCGTCCAGAAAAGATCAAACTGTCTACCGAGCATCCCAATCAGCCCTACAATACCTATCGTGGTGTTTTAAACAATGTTTTCTATCTCGGCGATCATTCTCAATATATTGTGGATTTGTTAGCCAGCGAGAATGTACCACCAGTACGCGTAACCTTAGTGCGCCAAAACACACTTGGGGATAAAGTTCCACCCTTTGATAGTCAAGTTTATATATCTTGGACTCCTGAGGACTGTTTGGCCTTAGCAAAACCCATGCCTCAGCCCAGTCTAGATCTTCTCTAAATTCTTTTATGCAAGCGATCTGAGCTTGGCATGCCGCGATCGAGAGTATCCAGATAAGAGTATCCAGATAAGAGTATCCAGATGAGAGTATCCCGCCGAAAATTTATCCGAAACTCTGCCTATGCCGCTTCAGCACTGATGGCGGGTACAACATTATCGAGTTGTGGCATCTTTGACACGCCCCAACCACCTTCCACAACAGAAACAGCAGAGCCAACCGTGGCCCCGACGGTGACTGGTGATAAAAACACTCTTTATATCTACGGTTGGGCCACCTATGTCAGCAATACCGAGGTGATGGAGGGTTTTACCAAGGAGACGGGAATTAAGGTTGTCGGTGACAGCTACGATTCTAACGAGGTGATGTTGGCAAAGTTACAGGCAGCAGGCGGCAAGTCAGGGTATAGCATTATTTATCCCAGCGACTATATGGTTGCCCAGATGCACGAGCTGGATTTGCTGTTGCCCTTAAACAAGAAACTGCTATCTAACCTGCAAAATATTGGTGAAGAATATTTCGTGTCAGCTACACTATACGATCCGGGCAATAAATATGGAATTCCCGTAAGTTTAGGTACGACTGGGATTGCCTACAATGTTAAGGCGATGAGAGAAATCGTCGGTGCCGAACCTACAGATTGGAGCTTTTTATGGGAGCAGCGCAACAAACTTCGGATCACATTGCTCAATGATGTGCGTGAAGTGATGGGGATGGCGCTCCATTCCCTCAATTTTTCTTACAATGCCAAAGAAGAATCAGCAATTCGCTTGGCATTTGAGAAATTACGAGAACTAATGCCAGCCACTGCTAATTTTAATACGGATGCATGGCGCGACCCCTTGACAGCAGGAGATTTAACCCTGGCAATGGCATTTTCGGGTGATGGCATTAGTTTAATGCGTCAAAACAAACAAGATCGCGAGAAAGATGCCTCGGTTCCTGAAATTAAATATATTTTGCCTGCCAGCGGCACGTCTATTTTTATGGATATGATTGCAATTCCCAAGGGTGCGCCGAATTTAGAAGCAGCCCATGCTTGGATGAACTACATCATGCGTCCTGAAATTGCTGCCAAAATTAGTAACGCTAACAGTTTTGGCACAACCAATAAACTGGCAAAATCTCTGGTAGACGAGGACTTAAAAGCGATCGCAGTTTGGGAACCAACGAAAATCTATATTAACCGCAGTGGAAGAATTTCCAAACTTGACCCTGAGGTGTCGCGCATTTATGAAACCTACTGGACAAGACTAACTTCAGGTTTGGGATAATTCAGGTTTGGGGTAATATGTATTTAGGAGCTAGCAGCTTACTGTTCTAAATCCTAAAGACTATCAAACTTTCAAAAACAGCCAACAGCTAAAAAACAATCCGATCGTCAAAGACAAAGCATTCTCCTTGCCAAAGACTCTCTGCTGTGGGAACTTCCTCTAAATATTTGAGGATACCCCCTTTGAGGTGATATACCTCTGAAAATCCCCGCGCTAACATATAGGCGCTTGCTTTTTCGCAACGAATTCCGCCCGTACAGAACATAGCGACTTTCTGATGTTGATTGGGATTGAGATTTTTGTCTACATACTGAGGGAACTCACCAAAAGTATCTAAATTTGGATCGATCGCACCATGAAATGTACCAAATTCGACTTCGTAAATGTTGCGCGTATCAATAACGAGTACGGTAGGGTCTGAAATCAGAGCATTCCAATCCTTAGGTTCCACATAAACACCAACTTCACGAGTCGGATCGATGGTAGGAACGCCCATTTTGACCAGCTCTTTTTTTAATCTAACCTCGATCTTTTGGAACGGTATAACCTCGCAGTAAGCCTCCTTATGCTCAAGACCTTGAAGCCGAGAATCCGATCGCAAGTAACTGAGTAAAGCATCAACGCCTGCGCGACTGCCCGCGATCGTGGCGTTAATTCCCTCATGGGCTAAGAGAATCGATCCCTTAATTCCATGGATATGACAAAAGGACTTGATCGAGGGACGCATTTCTTGATAGTTTGACAATTCGGCAAAATGATAGAAAGTCGCCACCACAAATTGTTCTGACTTTTCCAGAAGTTTCTCCATGGCATAGTGGGCAACCTTCTGACCATGGCAAGAGACTTGCCATTCTTTTACGATCGCAAAACCTCTGCTCTTGAAAAAAGCCCTTGCCGAACCCGTCACGGAGGTAAACAGACGCGTAATACCTAACTCTAAAGCTTTTGCTTCGATCGCCCGATAGAGCCTTATTCCAACGCCACTACGCTGAAAATCTTTGTGACAGTAAAAGCGATCGATCTGACCGTTTGGTTCAAATTCGCCTAGACCAACGATTTCTCCTGCTTCCTCAGCAAGATAGATCGTTCGATTTAGATCGAGGTCTGACGAGTCTTTGCTGTCCGTATGTTTATGGATGTCAAGCAAAAACTTGGCTAAGCGATCGCAATCTTGGGGTTGAAACAATCGAATTTCCATAGCTACTGTGGGGTTCAAGTTTAGTGGTTGGAGCTATCTCCGATCGCTCGCGACCGGTTGGAGCAGATCTTTAGAAAAGCAAAACTCCAAACAGGCTTGGGCGATCGTAAACCAAAACATACTTTCTCCCAGTACCAAGGCAGCCATCCCTACTATTTGGGTTAAAGATTGCGTTAAATCTTGGCTGTTTAGTAGCATTTCTACCTGCCCTAATCCTCTTACGAGGGCAAATGCCAGCAACGTTCCAGTTTTTAAATGCGGATTGGTTTCATCCCTAACGGCATAACGGTAGGTAACGCCAAACAAAAATCCACTGACTGCCGCGATCGCAAGACTTCCCAAAAATGGCAGTAAGTTTTCACTGGCGTAAATCCCCATCCCCAGCCAGAAATGGCTAGCGATTTTGGCGATCGCTGCCGCAAGACTAACTGCGATCGCTGCAATAATACCTGCCTTTGCAGACTCGATTCGATCTCCAGCCTCTTGCATGAATAAATTATCCTCCGTAGTCTCAGAATTATAATTCAATACGGATCAGTTCGTGAAGTTGTGCGTGAAGGGTTGAGATTGCGGCAAGAACGCAACCAACTTCAGCAGTTGCATTTGCAAGAGTTGCGTCACGATTTGTTTTGGATTGCTTCCTTAGCGATCGCTTCTTTGTCACAAATGTCTAAACGCTCGGTATCGACTTGCCTTTCCTTCCAAGTCGGCTAATCAAAGGTAAATCTCCATTTTAGGTAAAAACTCTATGTGTAAAGGTGATTTGGAGCGATCGCATTAATTTCTAAAAGTCTTTTGAAATCATCAGTGTTAAAAGTTAGTAAATCAGTTAAACCATGAGCAATCATTGCCGCTACCAGCCTTGTGTCATGCGCTGGTTTGCCAGAAACTTGATAACGTGCAATCAAATCTTCCCAAATTAGAAATATATTTTCTGTATCCAAGAGAAGAGTAAAAGTGTTTTTAATCTCTTCTAATTCTTCAAGTGCTCTAGCTACTGATAGACCAAGACCATTAACTTCTATTGGACGAGTGGCAACAACCCAAAATTCGATCAAGTTTTGAGAGGTAATAAAGAGTGCGTCTCCTCGTTCAAACAAAACTTTTACTGATTGCACAGCCACTTCGTTCATTGGATGTGTTTTTTGCGCAATCCGCAACAGGATATTTGTATCAATCAAGAACCTCATAGCATTTCATCTTCTCTGCTATAAATGCTTTCTCGGCTAATATCATAATCGCTGAGAATAGGGGCTTGAATATCGCTATGGCTTTTTGCCCAACGCAAGAACTGTTCTGTTTTCTTTTGTGGGGAGTCTTGTAGCAAGGTATTGGATGTTGCTGAGGCTTTTAAGAAGCCTTCAATCAATCTACTTAGTAGCTCCTCAACAGATGTTCCCTGAGCATCTGCCTGGGCAATTAAGCGAGTTTCTATTTCTGGTTCTAATTGTAATGATATCGTCATAATTAATGCCCTTTAACAGTTTATTTAACATTCAATTCTGTAGCAATTCTATTTTTTGAACTACTGAAGCTTTATAGATACACCTAAATATGGTTATTACTAAGCCAGTCTATAAGACTGTAAATTTTTTCTAAATACGCAGGGAATGTAACTAATAATGCGTAAAGATGCTCTCTTTCTATAACTCTTCCAGACGGGTGTCCCGCATCATTTCTGTGACTTCTAATAATGGAGAAAAGACCAGTAAGATAGTTGTCTAGGTTCTCTTTTATATCAGATGGTAAAGTTTGATTTATTTTTGTTCTCAGAATGTTTTGAAATTCATCATGTTTTCTCTTGATCGAAATAGTATCTGTCTTTTTTTTGAAATCAGCTTTATCTGTTGGATTTGATATTGAATTTTCGCAGGCATCAATCAATAGTAAAATAGCCTTCTCAGAAGCACATCCTAATGTAATAACCGAAGATAAAAGGCAATGAATTCGGAAGGCTTTTAAGCTCTCTTCTAAATAGGCAAGTATTACATGATCATTAGATATAGCTTTCACTCTAGCCAAATACTTATCTGGATCATAGGGTTCGGGTGGCTGGCTTCCAAGCTTAGATCTTCCATACTCTGAAATATGATACCAAGGGAGGCTATTTTCATTTGCATTGCCAATTCCTCGACCAGGGCGGATTATACCCTCTATTATTAAGTCCCAGATAATATCTTCAATCCAAGCTTTGTACTTTTGGGGGAGTTCGTATTGTGGATTCATGTGCCGAGTTCCATCCCCAGCATGAGGATCTGGAGCTATTCCTTTTGAAACAACTGATTGTGCCAAGTTGCCATAGAGGATTGTTGTTTGCCCACCACTTGAAGATTCTAGGTTCTCAAGGATTAAAGTTCTTGTTTGTTCGTAAGAGATGTCTAAACTAACTTGGGTCATAGATCGCCACTCAAAAGTTCTGCAACATATATTCTCTAACTCAATTGAAGCATACTACTTCTTGATAATTAACTATCAACGTCACCCCAATACTGAAAGATCAAACTGAATCAAATTGCTTTGTGGTCTTTAAGAAAATTCACGCAACTCTTGGACAAGTTAGAATTGGCAAGCCAACTTTTAAGAGAAGTACGTTTTGACTATAGTGCTTGACCAAACTGAAAATAAAATTACTAATGATATTTTCACGATCGCTGACACAAACGGTAGTGCCTTGCCATTCATGCAGCCAGAAAGCTTCGATCTACAGCTACCCGATCCAGAAGACGAGCAAATTGCCGATCACGAGTTTCATGAGTCTTTAGATCGAGCTTGGCAAGTGTGCGATCGCTTCGATTTACAAACCGATATTTGGCGGGGCAGAATTTTACGCTCGGTACGCGATCGCGAAAAGATTAATGGCGACAGTCGGGGCAGTGGCTTTTTGCAGTGGTTACAAGAGCGCGAAATTAGCAAAAGTCAAGCCTATGCTTGGATTACCCTCGCCAATAGTGCCGATACGCTTGTGGATGGGGGCTTTTTAGAAGCCGATGACGTCAAGCAGTTTAGCAAACGCGCCTTTGTCGAGACAGCACAGGCATCCCCTGAAGTGCAGCAACTGGTGAGCGAAGCTGCACGGAACGGCGATCGGATCACGCGGCGCGAAGTACGACAACTTTCCGATGAATGGACGGCGATGTCTTCAGAGTTGCTACCGATCGAAGTCCGCGAAAAAGTTTCAGAACACACCATTCCCTCCCGCTATGTTGCCCCACTGGTACGGGAGCTAGAAAAACTGCCCGAAGCCCATCAAGACTCCATTAAATATGCGATCGCTGAAAACTCTGATATCGACAATATTCGCCAAGTCACAGCCGAGGCGCAACGTCTGAGTAAATATCTCAGCACCAGTACGCAAGTGCAGGCATTAAGCCAAGACGTGAATCTAGAGCTAGCCCTCGAGGAAGCGCTTCGCATCGGGTGTCTCAAATCTACCGCCGATCTCGTCAGCAACGCCGCCCAGCTAGAACAAACGATCGCCAAGCTCTATACCACTTGGAAGCGCCTGACCAGTCTAGCCGAACAGGTTTATACCGAAAGCGGAGCCAGCACGCCCCACCTGCGATCGCTGCTCAGCAACTTAGAATCTCTGTCAAGCAATCATTTAGAAGTGCAACTTGGGGTAGAGTCATCGGCACGCTTGATTAGTCTCCATATTCAAGATGATGCGATCGAGGAGGATTCTGCGTCAGATCGTGACTACGCGTAAGGAATAATAGAAAAAGTAAATTATTGATGTCCAAGCCGATCGCATTGCTCTCAACGCGAATTTGGCGTTACGTTAAGCCTTGAATGTCTAGCCAACCAAAATTTTCTAATTTTCGCGATCGCGTTGCCCGTAAGGACTTTTTGATCACCGCCGAGGTCTCGCCGCCCAGTGGTGCTGACCCTCAGCATACGATCGCCCAAGCCCAATTATTAAAAGGTCGGGTTCACGCTGTTAACATTACAGATTCTAGTCGAGCCGTGATGGGCATGAGTCCCCTTGCTGCCTCTGTGATTTTGCAACAACAAGTCGGCATTGAAACTATCTGTCAACTGGCTTGCCGCGATCGCAACCGCATTGCGCTTCAGGGGGACTTATTGGGAGCTGCCGCACTCGGTCTTACGAATATTTTGGCTCTGACTGGCGACCCTGTAAAGGCAGGCGATCATCCCAAAGCTAGATCCGTATTCGATCTAGAAGCGGTACGGTTACTACAACTGATCGATAAACTCAATCATGGCGTCGATCATAATGGCAAAACGCTTTCTGGAGGTGGCACAGACTTATTTGTTGGGGCTGCGGTCGATCCTCAGTCACCTAGTTGGTCGGGGCTTCGGCGACGGTTTGAACGCAAAATCGCCGCAGGCGCACAGTTTTTTCAAAGTCAGTTGATTACAGATTTCGATCTACTCTCGAAATTTATGGCTCAAATTGGCGATTTGTCAGATAAACCCGTTCTAGCGGGTATTTTCTTACTAAAATCAGCAAAAAATGCCCAATTTATTAATAAATACGTGCCTGGTGTCCATATTCCAGACATAATTATCGAGCGGCTTGCCAAAGCCAAGGTGCCTTTACAGGAGGGCATCGCGATCGCGGCAGAACAGGTCAAAGCGGCACAACAGATTTGCCAAGGGGTTCACCTGATGGCAGTCAAAGCCGAGCATTTAATTCCTCAAATTCTCGATTTGGCGGGTATTCCGCCCATTGTTTGAATGGCAAGGATTTACAGAAGGGGTTAAAGTAGATTTTAAATTTACTTTACAGATCGGTTAACGTAGAAAGGTATTTAGACTAAAATCTATGGCTCGTCGTAGATATTCATCCACCATCAACCCTCCCACGAACACATCGAGTACCACGAGTACTGGCATTAAACTAGCGATCGCTGGGGCAATCTTTGCGGTCGGCTTGGGTGTGGGCGCTGCCCTTTCGACACTCAACCCGACGGCACGTACTGTCGATGCAATTCGGCTCGATAATCTTGCCCCTAGTCGTGATTTTTGTAATAACTACGGCTCTTCGGCAATGGTGATGACCACCCGCGTCTATGTCACCCTTAACCCCTTTAATGTGTTTGTCAGTCAGGCAGATTCGGTGCCTGGTTGCGTAGTTTTACCCCAAAACTGGAACCTATTGCTACAACAAAATGCCATTAGCAATAATGACATTCAGCAATGCCGCAATCGTATGAATACGTTTGGGTTTACAGGTGACTTGACAGGCAAGCCCCGAGTGGACTGTGTCTATGAAAGCAAGGATGCTCAAAAGCAATTGACTGAGGGCGCACCACCCATTCCTAAACCAACGCCGTAAGATCCTATAGATTTCGTCACTTCAGATCGGATGAAGTTTGTTCTAGAAATCTTGGAACAAACAAATCAACACAAATCAATGTCATGGAGTCGCAGCGTTTGATTTCCCTAGGGTTCTAAGCTTTGGGAGCTTACGAGGAATCTTTCATGCATTTTTCAGGATTTCGAGTTTTGCTTTGAGCGCTGTCACGACTTGGATATATTCCACTTCAAGATCTCCTAAAACAGTAAACAGGGATTCTAAACTTGAATTTGACTTGCTGAGAGACTGTATCTGCTTGCACAGATCAACTAGTTGCTTGGCTCCAAAAAGTGCGCTGCCCCCTTTAAACGAGTGGTTTTCAAAGTTCAATGTTGTTAGATCCTTGTTGCGTAAAGCTTCTTTCATCTTTGCGTGCGATCGCGCCGATTCTGTTAAATAGGAATGAATGATTTCAGTCAGAGATTTTGCACCGATAAAACTTTCCAATTTATCCAGTGCATCAAGATCGATAACCGAAGGTATAGAAGAGACTGCCATTTCAAGTAGCTCCTTTGTCTCGGTAATCTCGATCGCTTCCAAATCTTGAATGGGACTGTGGGGAACACGTTGTAATGCTGCAACCAACTCTTTGATTTGCAATGGCTTCGTAAGATAGTCGTTCATACCTGCTGATAGGGCAGCTTCGCGAGATTCTCTAAAAGCATTGGCTGAGAGACCGATAATCCAAGGATTGCGATGAGATAATTGACGAATACCTTGACTAGCTGTCAATCCATCCATTACAGGCATTTGGATATCCATAAATACAAGATCGTAAGACTGCCGATCTAAAGCGGCAACTGCTTCCATACCATTGCCGACAGCATCGCCTTTGTAGCCTAGTCGCTCTAACATAAGCGCCAAAATTCTTTGATTGACGGGATTATCTTCAGCAATCAAGATTTGCAGGGGAAATTGCTTGGCAAAGCTTGTATCTAATTTTGAGGTGTCGAGCGGATTTGGCGATTCTAAAGTTTTAACAGAAAAAATCTGTAAAAATATTTGATATAGCTTAGATTTGGAGATCGGTTTTGTCAAATAGGCAGATAAGTTAAGAGAACTCGGTTCTTCGGAATCTACCCGAGAAGTCAGTAAAATCAGAGGTAAAGTGGGAGAGAGCCCCTGAATGCTTTTTGCTAATTTAAATTCGTTGTTTACCAACATGTGTCGATCGAGGATGACCGTATCAAAATATGAAAACTCCATACATTGCAGTGCTTCTAGATCAGAGGAAGCGGTTTGCACGATCATTCCCCATGACTGGCTATATAGAGACAAAATTTGACGAATGGTGGAATTTGCATTGACAATCAGGAGCCGTTTGTCCTTTAACTCTGGTGCGATCGCTTCAGGTTCCGTCGCGATCGCCTCCGCCCGAATAAAGAAACTAAAGGTGGAACCATTCCCCGCCTCACTTTTAACGTGAATTTCACCACCCATCAGTTCGCAAAGCTGCTGGCAAATCGCCAGTCCTAGTCCTGTGCCACCATATTGGCGGGTAATGGAACTATCTGCCTGACTAAAGGCTTTAAAAAGTTTGCCGATCGCTTCGGGGGCAATACCGATACCTGTATCGCGCACGCTAAAGTGTAACTCCAAGCTGTTTGATGCTGGTGCGATCGCTGTCGCTCTGACAGTAATTACAACTTCTCCTTGCTGCGTAAATTTAATCGCGTTACTTACCAAATTCACTAAAATCTGGCGTAGACGGGTAGAGTCACCAAGAATACATTGAGGAACATCTAGATTAATGAGAGCAGATAGTTCTAGCGATTTTTCAGCGAGGCGAGATGACATCAGATCGAGAACTTCATCAATACATTGACATAAATTAAATGGATGTTCTTCTAATTCGATCTTGCCTGACTCAATTTGGGAGAAATCGAGGACTTTGTTGATTACAGATAGCAACATATCGCCCCCTTGACGAATCGTCGAGACAAATTCTGTTTGTTGTGCAGACAGAGGCGTATCAAGCAAGAGTCCAGTCATACCTATCACTGCATTCATCGGAGTTCGTAGCTCATGACTCATGACCGCAAGAAATTCACTTTTCGCTTTATTTGCCGCATCTGCAAGTCTGGCAGCTTCGAGAGCCACTTCGGCCTGCTTGCGATCGGTAATATCTTCTATCCCTGCAATAAATTGGATGGGACGATCGTTTACATCTCTGACCAATCCAACATGCACGATCGCATCGATTTGCTCGCCACTTTTATGTCTGTACTTTTTCTCAATATGGCCATTTTTAACTTCACCTACGATCAGTTGATTCATCAAGATTAGCGTTTTTTCGATAAAGTCAGGAGCCGTAAGTTCAAACAAATTCATTTGCAACATTTCTTCGGATGAATAGCCAAATATCTTGCAAATATAATGATTTACGGTTAAGTACTGCCCTTTTAGATCGAGTGTGGTAATTCCTACAGGGGCATTATCGATCGTCATTCGGAGTAGTTCTTCGTTCTGTCGTAATTTCTCTTCGGCTAGTTTGCGATCGCTAATATTATGTCCTTCAGGAATTAGTAAAATTACTTGACCTGTCTCATCCTTTAAAGGACGTAGCGAGAAATCAATGGTTGCAACAATTCCGCCTGCTCCTAAAACATCCACTTCGTAGCGGACAAATTCTCCTTGGGCAGCTTTTTCTACTGCTTGCTTAAGTTGTGTTTGCGCTTCTTCCGAAATCCTCCACCAATAGGCATCCCAGATTGGTCTACCGATGACATCGTTACGGCTCAGCCCCCCAAAGTCCAAAAATGTTTGATTGGCTTCAAGCAAAATTCCATCTAGAGTAAGTAGTCCTGTGAACTGAAAAGTATTATTGAAAATGGCATGAAATTTGAGATCGCTATTTTTTAATGCATCTGCCTGTTGAATTGCGATCGATAGTTGCACAGATAACTGTTTGAGTAACCTTAGGTCGGTATCTTCCCAGTGACGCGGTGCATCACACTGGTGGACGACCAGCAGCCCCCATAAAAACTGAGAATTTGTCCCAGAATTATCTAATAAGATTGGCACGACAAGGTTAGCACGCACCTGAAAACTTTCTAGCAGTTGGATATAACATTCAGGCAGATTTGCCGCATAAATATCGGATATGGCAAAGATATCGCCTTGAGTGTATCCTCGGACATTCAAATTTTCTTGAAAACAAGTATCGACAATATGCGCATTTAGGCATGGTCGCCAAGGTGAGAGAATCGCTTCTGAAACAATATTCCCGCTCATATCGGCATTAAATTTGTAGACTGCCGTGCGATCTGCATTCAGAAACACGCGCACTTCCTGTACGATCGCCCGATAAACATCTTCTAAGTTGAGGGATTGCCGAATATTGAGGGCAATTTTTGTAATTAGAGTCTCCTGTTCCTGTAAATGTAGCAAGCTGCGGAGGTGTGCTACTCGAGCGAGTATGCCATCAATGCTCAGAGCTAGTGAATCGGGAGTAAGGTGACCTTTTACCAAATAGTCCATTGCCCCTGCTTTCATTGCCTTCACAGCCAGTCGCTCGTCACCATTCCCCGTTAGCACAATTGCGGGTATTTGCAGTTCTGTATTGTCTTTTCCGATGAACTCTAGAAACTTCAACCCGTCTCCGTCAGGCAACTGAAAATCGACCAATATCACGTCGGGTTTTTGCGATTGCCATAGGTGTAAACCCTCTTCCAAGGTTTCCGCTTCTAAAATGTTAAAGCTTTTACTATGGTCTGATTGAAGATACCGACAATAAGTCTTGCGATCGCTTTCAGAATCGTCCACGATTAAAACCTCGATCTGTGGTGATTTAGCTGCGATCGAATTAGGAAGGTGATTAGACATGTCTGGGTAAGACGTTAATAGTAGAAGATTAGCTTATCTAAGATTTTCTCATATAAAATTATTGACCATGGTCAAATGAATTTCTTGCGAAATTTGATGCTCGCTGTATGGGTAATCTCCCATGGGTAATCCTAGAACCAGATCTGTTGCCAGAAAAATGAGAATGCTTGTGGTAACAGCAGGCTTTGCGATCGAGAACTTTTAAAAAGCCGATAGCTAAATGCTAATAACGATAGTTAAATTACAGCCAAAGGCTGATTAAGTCTCGCTGCCCCCATAGGAGCCAAATACCACTGACCACCATTGAGGTTAAGACTAATTGGCGAAACTGCTGGGCATTCATATGATTCTCTAGAATATATTTACCCAAAAAATTAGCTGGAATTGCTACCAGCCCAATCACCAAACCCGCTCCAATATTCTGCGCTGACAATACCCCAAAGATTCCATAGGTAATGATTTTAACCAAGTGGATAATGACCATATGGATCGCTTTAGTGGCAATCAACTGCTCTTTGACCAAACCATAGCCTAGGTAAAATGGGTTTAATACGGGACCCGTCGTGCCAACGAGTCCAGAGACAAAGGCTTTTAAAAATCCCGCAGGTAAGATATACCAAGCCTTTAGTCTTGGCTGGGAAGGGAGATTCTCGGTTTTCGCCTTTAGGTCTGCTTCGGGGTTCTTATCCGATTTCTTTTCGATCGCAAAACCACAAACACTGACGATCAGAAAAACACCAATGAGGAGTTGCAGCCACTCGAGATGAATTTGAGTAAAGGTATAAGCACCAAGGATTGCACCTACGATCGCCCCAGGAGCGTACCAAAATGTCAATTTCCAATCAATATGTCGCCAAAACAAGGAAATGCGATGGGCATTCCCTAAAAACATGCCAATCGTAATCACGGGAGGAACGGCGGCAGTTCCCAACATGACATTGACTAAAGGTATGAGTATGAACGGGCTACCACCGCCCGCGAGGGTACTAACCACCCATGCAAAGAAACTAATTATGGCTAGAGAAATTATTGACATGAAGTGAGGGTCGAAGTGAAGTCTGATTTAGCTTCATTTTAGTTAATTTTGCTGAAACTGGGGGTATAAACCGTGGCTAATTATGCATCAGAGCAAAAAAATACCCCCTAGTTGATTAGGAGGCATTTAGAATAAGGATTTAAGTAATCTCTGATGAAAATTGCAGACAAGTGGTCTAGAAAGTAGCAGCTAATCTGAGTTCGCTTGTGTCTAAAATTTCCTGTAGCTCATCAGAGTCAACGGTTTCACGCTCGATTAATGCTTCTGCAATTTTGTCGAGCACATGGCGGTTGTCTAGCAAGAGTTGTTTCGCCAACTTGTAGGCGCGATCGACCAGTTGACCGACTTCGTCATCGATAATCGCAGCCGTCTCTTCGGAAAAGTCGCGTTCAGCCGCAATCTCACGACCGAGGAACATATTGCCACTAGAACGTCCGAGGGCTACTGGACCTAGTCTCTCGCTCATGCCAAAACGCATAACCATTTGGCGCGCGATCGCTGCCACCTGTTGCAGATCGCTAGAGGCTCCAGTTGTAACTTCTTCTTCCCCAAACACAATTTCTTCGGCTAGTCTGCCACCTAAAGCCACTGCCATTTGGTTTTGCAAGTAGATACGGCTTTGCATCCGATCTTCGGTAGGTAAGAACCAAGTCAAACCACCCGCACGTCCGCGTGGAATAATTGTGACTTTCTGCACGGCATCGTAATCAGGCAGTAAAGCACCAACCAGGGCATGCCCTGACTCATGATAGGCAACTAACTTTTTGCGCTTGTCGCTCATCACCCGATCTTTCTTTTCGGGTCCAGCCAAGACGCGATCGACGGCATCGTTGATTTCGTCCATCGAGATTTCTGTCAAGTTGCGGCGAGCTGCCAAAATTGCGGCTTCATTCAGCAGGTTAGAGAGGTCAGCACCTGTAAACCCAGGGGTACGACGGGCAATCTTTTCGAGGTCAACATCTTGCCCCAAGGTTTTGCCACGGGCATGAACGCCTAGAATTTCTAAACGGCCAGCAAAATCGGGGCGATCGACTACAACTTGGCGATCGAAACGACCTGGGCGTAGTAAGGCAGCATCTAGTACATCAGGGCGGTTGGTTGCAGCGATGATGATGATACCTGTGTTACCTTCAAACCCATCCATTTCGGTGAGCAGTTGGTTCAGGGTTTGCTCGCGCTCATCATTGCCACCCCCGAGCCCGGCGCCACGTTGGCGACCGACCGCATCGATTTCATCAATAAATACAATACAAGGTGCGTTCGATTTGGCTTGCTCGAACAGGTCGCGTACTCTGGAAGCGCCAACCCCTACAAACATTTCCACAAATTCTGAGCCAGAAATGCTAAAGAAAGGTACACCAGCTTCGCCAGCCACGGCACGCGCAAGCAGGGTTTTACCAGTTCCGGGAGGCCCCACCAGCAGGACACCTTTAGGAATTTTGGCTCCGACTGCGGTAAAGCGATCGCTATTTTTGAGGAAGTCTACAACTTCAGTTAACTCTAGTTTGGCTTGCTCGATGCCTGCAACGTCACTAAAGGTAACTTGGGTTTGTGGCTCCATTTGCACTCTGGCTTTGGACTTGCCAAAATTCATCGCTTGGCTACCAGGCCCAACTTGGGCGCGACGCAGTAAAAAAAACAATCCTACCAAGAGCAAGATTGGCAAGATTAAACTGCTAAGGGTTTGAAAGAGCGCACCATCATTGCGACGGGCAGCAACATCAAATTCAATATTGTTATTTCTAAGCGTGGTGCTAAATTCGGGGTCATTGGGCAAATTTACCCGCACTTTTTTACCACCAGTGGTGACTTCTGCCCAAGAGCGATCGGTGCTAAGTGTGATTCTAGATACGGTTGGGGGCTTCTTTTGCACTTCTTCCATCAGCTTGGTGTAGCGCCATTCACCTTGGGGCTGGGGCTGACTTTCTAGTAAGGCTGTACCGAGCGTAATCACCACGACCGCTAACAGCGCATATAAACCAACATTCTTCCACTTTTTATTATCTTTGTTATTATTTCCGTTATTTTTCACTGCTACAACTCCATCAGAGGGATATTCTTTAATGATAAAGAAATTAATTATTAACTAATATTAACCTAATGAAATCCAATGTGTCTGAACATCAGTCTTAGGGACTATCTACACTAAATTGCAAGAATTTAGACAGCACTGTTTATTTAAATTTAAATACACCTGCAAAATTGAGCGATGTGAACCATTTAATCGCCAAAATTAGATTAGGCTTGGGTTGATTTTTTTCAAACCCTTGAACGCAATTTAATTGTGAGGATATTATGTCGATTCCAGTCTTGACTCAAAAACTTTTGGCAGCAAAGAAAGCAAAGGGCTTAAGCTTTGCAGATTTAGAGAAAGTCTTGGCACGTGATGAAGTTTGGATCGCTGCTTTGTTTTACGGTCAGGCGACCGCATCTGAGGATGAAGCGAGTAAACTTGCGAGTCTCTTGGAACTTGAGCCAGATGCGATCGCCGAACTCATGAGTTATCCCTTAAAAGGGCTAGGACCAGTTGTTCCCGTCGATCCTTTGCTATATCGTTTCTATGAAATCTTGCAGGTTTACGGCATGCCCATGAAGGAAGTGATTCAAGAAAAGTTTGGGGACGGGATTATGAGTGCGATCGACTTCACGCTTGATATTGAAAAGATTGAGGATCCCAAGGGCGATCGCGTTCAGGTAACGATGAATGGCAAGTTCTTACCTTACAAGAAGTGGTAATTCCGATCGCTCCTCGATCTTCCAAACAGCTAGAAAAACGCTGTACTGAAGCCAAGTGGTGAGTTAAATAGGGCGTTATCCACTTGATCGAATAGTTCGGCCGATGTCCCATTATTTTCTAACACGACATCGGCTAGCAAAATTTTTTCGGATAGAGGCATCTGACTTTGAATGCGCAGTTTTGCCTCCTTGGCTGACAATCCATTGCGTTGCATCAGTCGCTCTAACTCCAAATTTAAATCGCAAGCAACCACCCAGACCTCTGTAACTAGATTTTGCAACTTTGCCTCAAACAATAAGGGAATCACCATTACCAAAGTATTTGACTGATATTGTTTGGCGGCAGTGTGGAAGCGATCGCGTACATAGGGATGAATTAAGCCCTCTAACCATTTGCGCTCTTCCACATCCTGAAAAATAATCGCTCCTAATTTTTGGCGATTCAAACTAGGATTTTGTTTGGAAGCGATCGCCTGAGGATCGTCCAAAACCTCTGTTCCATAACGCTGGATAATTTGATGGAGGATTTCTCCCTGTAGGGCTTCTCGCGCATAAATATCCGCATCAAGTACGGGCAAGCCATAGGTTTGATGCAGATAGTCTGAAACCGTAGTTTTCCCTGTAGCGATTCCACCCGTGATGCCAATAATACGCTGCTTCATCTGGAGCTAGGGTGAACTACTTGCTTGCTTGAGTTCCATTTGTCGGTAGCGAAGTGACAGAGCGATCGCCACCTCCGCAGGCACAAGATGATCGACAGGCCCACCGCACCTTGCAATTTCCTTCACCACACTGCTGCTTAAAAAGCTGTATTCGTTCGATGTCGAGAGAAATACCGTTTCAATTTCCTCGGCGAGGGTCTTATTGGTATGTGCCATTTGCAGTTCCATCTCAAAATCTGAAACCGCTCTCAACCCCCGAATCAGTACCTGTGCTTGTTTGAGCCGCGCAAAAGTGACGGTCAACCCAGAGAATGTATCAACATCAATATTATCTAAATGCTGCGTTGCTACTTTAATTTGCTCGATCCGTTCTTGAATTGTAAACAATGGGGATTTATTGGGGTTTCGCAGTACTGCCACGATCGTCCGCTCAAACAGTTGGCTGCTGCGCTTAATGATGTCTAGATGTCCAAAGGTAATTGGGTCAAAGCTGCCGGGGTAAATGGCAATCACATGATTTAATCTCTTAACGCATCGATTGGAATGATCTTAATCTATCAGAGTTATCCCAACGACACAAACTAGCCTGAAGCTCTTTTCTCTCCATAGCGATCGCACGCTAATCACCGATGGATTAAGTTAAAAGGCTTGAATAGGCGATCGCCGTTCGAGCAAAATCAATGCATGTTGAACGCGATTGTTAAATGGTAATTCGATCGCAAGCCCTGCTAGCAAGTCTTTTAGATAATCATATTCAGACTTAGTTAGAGGAACATCTGGATGGGATGTTTCTAAATTTTCTAGCTTTGGTTGCGTTTCTGGGTAATAAAAAGGATCGGAGTGCCAATCGCAAGAATGACATACCCAATAGCTATAGTCTGTTACTAATCCCTCAAAATTGCTTGAGATTGTGGTTAATTCACCGCCACAGGTGGGGCAAGGTCGATCTGGTGTAGTCATGACTTTTTTTACTTCTGCTGAGAACGATTGCTCGATCAACTGTTCCGCAAATCTTCAAGAAATCAACCTGCCACAATCAGCCTGCTTTTCAGCAATAGATATTTATCCAGCGACCTTAAACTTCTCTGACAAAAGTAACAATCGACGGACTGGACAAATCTTGAAATCTCTTGATTTATCTTGCGTTACTTCTACTTACATAACATGGTATGGAGTAATTCGCAAAGCATAGATAACCTTTCTATCACTTTTCTATATCTTTCTGTTTTTGTAATCGCTTATTAGGAGATAGGCTCAGGTAATACGCACAAATAATTCCCATAGATTTTATTTCCTTGTAATGGAGGTTAAGTTCTTCACAAGAAAATTAGCTTTGTATTAGAATCTTTTTGCCTAACTACAATCCATTACTCATTAGCGCAAACGCTGACCAATCAAAGGGATGATTGTAATTTATGCTACCTAATTCACAGTGCCTCGCGCAGAGAAGTGGATATGCTGATATTCTGCTTCTGCCTTAGGAACTAGATCTGGCTAGTAATTTGACGATTGATTGCTAGAATTTTTTCTGAACTTAAGAGCTAATACTTGGCTGCTACTCGCTTTTTCTACAGTCAAAGTTGAAGATCGCAAAGAAAGCTCTACCCTGAAAGAACGATCTATAGAATGGGATCGATGCTATCCTTTCTACCGGGAAATTAACTGAACCAGTAGCTAATTGTTTCCGAAGATCGAGATCTTTTAGAATTAACGTAAATAAAATAGAAAGTGCGAACCAATAAACTTTGCTACGCATTCTTGGGGTTCTTTGCTTTCATTAGAAATAAGCTCTATCGGTAAGTTTGCTGTAATCTGATAGAAAAGGTAAAACGAGTAAGTGAGGTTATAGATGCGTAGGCTTAAGCGGCGAACTTGGCGAAATTCCTGTCTCTCACTTTTGCTAGGAATGGCAGTTCCCTTTGGAACATTTACTGCCGCTCTACTCGGCCAGCACTATACAGCAGCTCCAGCAATTTGCGCCAACAAAATTTCTTTTTGGTTCTCTCCTTTTGGCGAGTTCACAATCCCGATCGCAGATCTAGCTAAGTTTGCTAAGGATGGTACTGTTAGCGATTACTTGTCTTTTTATCTAGACCCCTTATCACCAGAGCAAAAAGCGCAATTTCGCGAGTTCTTAAACCAACGCTATCCAATTAGCCATGTCACAGTTTCCCAGTTTACCTATTCTCCTATAGGACAGATTTTGGTGAAGCGGCTCGGGGCATTTCTTAAGACCGATGATAATCAAAATGGATTTTACGCATTGAGAGCGGCATTTATTTTGTCGGCAGCCGATCCTGATGGCTTAACCCCGATCAATGTGATGAAAAAATTTCCCGTAACGACGATTAAACTCGACTTGCCATTGGGACTTGAGGCTTACAGTCAGCTAGCACTGTTATTAGGCAAAAAAGACGCGGCGATCGCCGCAATTCAGCTAGAAGCAGAAAAAGAAGCTTTAACCAATTCTTCTATACCTACCGCAATTCCCGATCTGCGACAAGTTGGTCAACTTAAATGGCAGGTTCGTAACTTCTCGGTTCCACAACCTGAAAGAGGCGTAAAAATTCCAGCTCAAATTTATTTGCCTATTTATCCATCGCAAGACAAGACTTCGCTCGCGCCAGTAATTGTGATATCCCACGGGCTCGCCTCCAATCCCGATACCTTTGCCTATCTATCGCAACATTTAGCTTCCCATGGGTTTGCCGTGGCAGTATTAGAACACCCTACTACTGGCAGTAAAGATTTTAAAGCCTACCTATCAGGCTTCCATTCCGCACCGAATCCTAAAGAATTTGTTTATCGCCCCTTAGATATCAAGTTCTTGCTGGACGAACTGGAACGTCAAACAAAAAGCGATCCAACTTTACGCATCGATCCGCAACAAGTCGGCGTTATTGGTCAATCCCTAGGAGGCTATACGGTTTTACTCTTGAGTGGTGCTGAGTTTAACTTCGAGCAGATTCAGTCAACCTGTGCTCAACCCGAACCAAATGTCCGCTCTTTCAATGCCTCCCAGATTTTGCAATGTCGGGTTGCTGACTTGCCACCAGCCAATTACAACCTACGCGATCGCCGCATTAAGGCAGTACTTGCTGTCAACCCCCTCGCAAACACGTTATTTGGCAAACAGGGCATGAGGCAAGTTCAAATCCCAATTATGATTGTTGCGAGTGGGGACGATCTGCTTACACCAGCAATTCCCGAACAAATGTTTCCATTTACTTGGTTAACAGCCCCGATTAAGTACTTAGCTGTAGTAAAGGGAGGAACGCACTTCTCTTTTTTAGCTAGTGGAGAAGGAGGCGTACTCACGGTTCCTCAAACTCTAATCGGAGCCGATCCGAACCTATCGCAGCCCTATCTTAAAGCTTTAAGTTTGGCTTTCTTTAAGACATATCTTGCGAACCAAATGGAATTTCGTCCCTACCTGAGTGCGACCTATGTCAAAACGATCAGCAATCCGACAGTTCCTATCAGTTTAGTGACAGCTTTCTCTGAGGAGAATTTATTGCAAGCCATAGAGAAGTCCCCCTAAAACTCGCTATTTTGCTGGTTAACTCACCTTACGCTGAACAATCGTCTCCGATTGTTCTTCAAAGAATAAACAGATCTTTGTCACCCTCGATCCAACGGATTGTTTTGGATTAAGTCTGCAATCGTGGGACAGGCAAAATCATGCACGTGGCATCGACCAATCTCAGACATCCAAGTAAATGCGATCGCTTGAGGTTTGCGTTTAATTTGAGTCAAGATGAGATCTAATAGCGCCTGCCCACAGTTCAATCGGGGATAAGTCGCTAAAACTTTTTCTACGGTTTCCCTCGGTAAATCTTGCAATCTGAATCCACCCACATCCATGGATGCCCCGACTTGTACTAGGGCAACTTCTGGCTGTTTTCGAGATGCAATTCCAACGGATGTATGAAGCGCGATCGCATCCCAAACCAGCTCCGCTTTCTCATCGGAGATATGATTCTCAATGAGAAATGACTTTGCTGCATCAGCGCCATCTACCTCATAGCGTTGCTGTCCGTCAAATCGTTCGGTTAACCCCAAGTCGTGCATGATGGCACTCAAATATAGTAGCTCGCGATCGTATTTCATTTCCTGTTGCTGTCCGATTAGATCTGCAAATACAAAGGTTCGGAGGCAGTGATGATATAGGAATTGTGGTGAGGCCTCTTGCACGAGCCTCGTAGCTCTTTGAGCAAGTACGCTATCTGGAATCGAAATTTCATGGAATAGTGCTTCTCTAGACATACAGGTTCTCTAAAAATTCAAGATTGTTCTGCATCGTAAACTGGATCTAAAATGGTTAATAGTACCCAGTTGAGTACACTTGAATGATTGCAAACCCAGTTAAAACGCTAATTCGGAATATTTCGCTTGCCAAAACCGAAAAAGACCTGCGCTTGGTATTTATGGATGGTGCGGGTGCTATATTTCACTCGCATCATTGGAGTATTTCTTTAAGGGATGGCGCAGGGAATTTGGCCCAGGTCGATCTAAAAGGGTTGCCAGATAGTTTCCTTGACTATTACATTCAGTACGGTATGGAGATCGATCCCTTGAGAGCCTATGTACTGGCTCACCATGCCCCTGTTCACGAACAGGTTTTATTCACCGAAGCGCGATGGAAGCGCAGCGACTTATACTTGCATGGTTGTGGGAAGCAGTTCGATCACGAACATGCGATGACAGGTGCAATTGTGGGATCTGGACAAATCATTGGACTTGTTAACTTTGCTCGCACAAGGGGAACCCCAGCATTCGATCGCCAAGATCTTGCGGATCTCAGTGCAATTTGCGCCCATCTTTCTGTATCGCTAGCAATGCTGCGATCTCAACCAAAGCCATTTATATCCGATGTATTCACGAAACTAACACCACGAGAGCAACAGATTGCTGAGTTAGTAGCTCAAGGGCTCACCAATGCGGAAATCGGGGCTCAATTGTGGATTACTCAAAATACGGTCAAACAATCTCTGAAACGGATATTTTGCAAGTTGAATGTCTCGGCTCGAACTGAGCTAGTAGCAAAGCTGTTTCGCTAAATATTCTATATAAGTATTCTGAATAACTATTCTGAAATAGGATAAGAACTTTAGACAGGCTAAAGGATATATAAGAGATTATTTTTCAGGATTGAACGATGGAGTCAATTTATGAATTGTCCTCATGTACAAACTAGATTTGGATGACTATGCCAGAACTACCCTACAAGTTAACACAGCTTCATACTTCCTTGACAAGACGTCTTTTGACATTGATAAAACGAAGGAGTATCGATAGGTATTCCACTAAAAAATAAAGGTCTATTTAACGAATTTTACCGACTCAAATACTTTTCAAACAAGCTTTTGAGAGGTTAATTTATGTAAAGGATACAGGATTATTGAGAATAGAATCAATAAATCTTAAGAATCCATTCATTATTGACTTCAATTTCAATAGCAATGAATTAATCATGTCCGATCGCTCCTCATACCTCTCTTTTGTTACAACTTGTACTTTAAAGATGCGCTTAGAGCAGATATGATTTTCTCCAATACAGGAATGTATCAATTAATCTAAGTGACAGTCCTAAATCTGGATGGGCATTTGGAAAGGCACAGCGCTATTGGCTTAGCCTAAAAGCGCTACCAGAAAACCAATTATTTCGTTAAGTATTGAAAATACTATGCTGGAATACCTTCCACCGTTAAACGACCATAACTTACCCTATCCCGATACGATTCATCCGATCGTGGTTCATTTTGTCATTGCGATGGTGTTGTTTGCCGTACTATGCGACGCGATCGGCTACTTCACGCGTAATCCTCGCCTGTATGAAGTGAGTTGGTGGAATTTCTTTTTTGCCACCATTTCTATCTTTATTGCGATTATTTTTGGGCAGATCGAAGCGGGATTGGCAGAACCCTATGCTTCCGTGGAAAAGACATTGAATTTACATTCTTTACTGGGCTGGGCACTGTCGGGCATCATTACTGCCATTACGGGATGGCGTTACGTGGTGCGGCTCCGCGACCCCAAAGAGTTACCTGTCGCCTTCTTGGGTGTGGGAGTATTATTAACAGGACTGGTCTTCTTTCAAGTCTATCTTGGCGATTTACTGGTCTGGGTGTATGGATTGCACACAGTTCCAGTCGTGGAAGCATTTAGAGAGGGTAGTTTGCAATGACTGTTGTTTCAATCGATCGATTAATTGCTCAACTAGGTGCGAATGGTTTACCCTACGCAATTCCCATTCATCCCAATTTAGTTCACATGACCTTGGGTTTGTTTATTGTCGCGATCGGGTTTGATATTGTCGGAGCCCTATTCCCCCTAGAAAAGTCTGTATTCAAATTCCTGGCGATTCCAGCTACGCGTTCCAACTTTTTTGATGTCGGTTGGTACAACATGGTGGGGGCAGCAATTATCACCTTCTTTACGGTGGGCGCAGGGTTCTATGAAATCTTGTTGGCTTCCCCAGATGAGCATGTGAAGAGTGCTTGGGGCTTGCATCCACTGGAAACAATGCTCTGGCACGGTGTAGGTGGTGTTGCACTCCTCGCCCTAATTATTGGCATGACCGTGTGGCGAGGGTTTCAAAGGTTTCTGTGGCGCAAAGATATGGCGCGTCAAGTGGAGTGGAGCTATTTGTTAGCAGGATTGGGAATTTTTGCGATCATGTTCGTGCATGGAACCTTGGGCGCACAGCTTGCCTCTGATTTTGGCGTCCATATCACTGCCGATCGCCTGTTACGCATGGGTAAAGATCTAAGTCTGCTGGGACAATAAGGAGATCTATGGAAATTCGCACGATTTTAATTTTGGTGGTTTTGGCGATCGTGAATGCTTTGATTAGTTTGTGGATGGGGCAACAAGCCTATACATGGTTTCCGCCCCAAGCCTCGGCTGAATCAATTTTGATTGACGATCTATTCAGCTTTTTAGTCACCCAAGGAACTTTCATCTTTCTAGGTGTCATTGGCACGTTAAGCTATTCGATCTTATTTCAACGGGCAGGTAAATACGATTCTAGCGACGGGCCTCCCATTGAGGGAAATGTCAAACTAGAAATCGTCTGGACAGCAATTCCGATCGCTTTAGTGATTTGGATTGCTGGCTATAGCTACCAAATCTACGACCAGATGTCGATATTGGGCCCTATGGAACATGTGCATACGATCGCTGCTGCCCATGCTGCCCGATTAGAAACAGAGAAGAAGGCTGCAACCTCTGAAAATATTGAGGTTTTTGCCAGACAATGGTCATGGGAGTTCCGTTATAGCAATGGGACAGGTGGCAATGTTACGAGTACGGAATTACATATCCCTAACAATCGGCGGATCAAGCTAGCACTTCATTCTGAAGATGTGTTGCATGGATTGTATATTCCTGCCTTTCGGGTCAAACAAGATATCATTCCCGGGCAAACCATTGATTTTGAATTTACGCCAATTCGCGAAGGGAAATATCGTCTGCGCGATTCTCAATATAGTGGGACTTATTTTGCGTCAATGCAAACGGATGTGGTGGTGGAGTCGCCCGAAGCCTATCAGCAATGGCTAGCGGATGCTGCTCAGCAAACTCCTGTGGCTGCTTACAATCCTGCATCGGCTGAATACAATAATCGTAGCAGCAATAACTGGCAGACCGTCGAACCTGCGGCTCCCCCAGTGGTCAACTATTCAAGTTCTAATTCTCAAGCGAGTGACTCATGACGAATATTTCTGTTGATGCGATCGGGGGCGTGCAACAGCCACTCCCCGGCAAACCCGAAAACTGGAAGCGGTTCTTTGGTTTCAGCACCGATCATAAGGTAATTGGAATTCAGTATTTGGTTACTTCTTTCTTTTTCTTTTTGGTGGGCGGCATTTTTGCCATGATTATTCGGGGCGAACTGATTACCCCAGAAGCCGATCTGCTCGATCGCACGGTTTACAACGCCATGTTTACCATGCATGGCACGGTGATGCTATTTCTCTGGACATTTCCCTCCCTGTTGGGATTATCTAATTACCTTGTGCCATTGATGATTGGGGCAAAGGATATGGCTTTTCCGCGTTTAAATGCGGTTGCCTTTTGGATGGTTCCTGTATTTGGCATTATCCTCATGGCAAGCTTTTTTGTACCCGGCGGGCCCTCGCAGTCGGGGTGGTGGGCTTATCCTCCCGTTAGTCTTCAAAATCCCACGGGTAACCTCATCAACGGTCAGTTTCTCTGGTTGTTAGCCGTCGCGCTTTCAGGGATCTCTTCGATTATGGGTGGAATTAACTTTGTTACCACCATTTTTAGAATGCGCGCCCCCGGGATGACTTGGTTCAGAATGCCTGTATTTGTCTGGGCAGTGCTGTCAGCACAGATCATTCAATTGTTTGGCTTACCCGCCCTGACCGCAGGAGCCGTCATGCTCTTATCCGATCTCACCTTCGGCACGAGTTTCTTCGATCCAGCAAAAGGCGGCGATCCCGTTCTGTTTCAACACTTTTTCTGGTTCTACTCGCACCCTGCGGTTTATGTGATTATCTTGCCGATCTTTGGGACTTTCTCTGAGATTTTTCCCGTCTATGCCCGCAAACCGCTGTTTGGCTACAAGGTTGTGGCGATTTCATCGCTGGTGATCACAGGTTTAAGCGGCATTGTGTGGGTGCATCATATGTATGCCAGCGGCACACCAAGCTGGATGCGCATGATCTTCATGGCAACCACGATGATGATCTCCGTGCCGACGGGGATTAAGGTGTTCGCATGGGTGGCAACGATCTGGGGCGGTAAACTCAAACTAACGACGGCAATGCTGTTTGCTCTCGGCGGTTTAACCATGTTTGTGTTTGCAGGAATCACGGGCATCATGCTGGCATCGGTTCCCGTGGATATTCACGTCAACAATACCTACTTTGTGGTCGGACATTTCCACTATGTGATTTATGGCGCAGTGGTTATGGGCATGTATGCAGCGATCTACCATTGGTTCCCAAAAATGACAGGACGCATGTATTCCGAAGGTTTAGGGAAACTACATTTTGTGCTTACGTTTATCGGTACGAATGCCTGCTTTTTCCCCATGCATCCCTTGGGGTTGCAGGGAATGCCCCGCCGCGTTGCTTCCTACGACCCTGAGTTTGCCTTTTGGAATGTGATTGCGAGTTTGGGCGGCTTTCTCTTGGGCATATCTACCCTACCGTTCCTGCTGAATATGGTTGGTTCTTGGGTACAGGGCGAAAAAGCTCCCAAAAATCCTTGGCGGGCGATCGGTTTGGAATGGCTAGTTTCGTCACCTCCATCCCATGAGAACTTTGAAGAGCTTCCCATTGTGATTTCTGAACCCTACGGCTACGGCAAAGATGAACCCTTAGTTTCTAATCCTGATGCATTGGAGGTCGCTCATGCAACCAATTGATACTTCTCTGAATACTTCTGGTGCAGCGATCGCTGCGTCAACGCTCGCTCATGGGTCAGCGCATGAGGAACATGACAACCGCATGTTTGGCTTTGTGGTGTTCCTACTTTCGGAAAGTGTGATCTTCCTCAGCTTTTTTGCAGGATATATCGTTTACAAAACCACAGCCTTGGATTGGCTCCCCGCTGGTGTGACAGGTTTAGAAATCCAAGAACCTGCGATTAATACGGTAGTTCTCGTATCGAGTAGCTTCACAATCTATCTCGCAGAAAAATTCCTCCATAAAAAGAATCTCTGGGGCTTCCGTGCTTTTTGGTTGCTGACGATCGCGATGGGGAGTTACTTCCTCTACGGTCAAGCTGTGGAATGGAGTGGATTACCCTTTGGCTTTGGCGATGGCGTATTTGGCGGCACATTCTATCTGCTGACAGGATTTCACGGTCTACACGTACTTACGGGCGTGCTGTTGCAGTTAATTATGCTAGGGCGATCGTTCCTTCCCAATAATTATGCGAAGGGAGAATTTGGTGTTGCCTCGACATCGCTATTCTGGCATTTTGTCGATGTGATTTGGATTGTTTTGTTTACCTTGATTTACATTTGGCAATAACTTCGATCCTCGTACATAAATCCCCGTACATAGATCCCCGACTTTTTTGTGGACTAGCAAGTCTCTTTTGATGGAGTAGAAAAAGTCGGGGATCTCAATACACTTAATTCTTTTATTCAAAGGCAAAACGATGATTATTGACGACCATTATTACGATGTAATTATTGTGGGAACTGGTGCGGGTGGTGGAACCCTTGCTTATAAGCTGGCGGCGACAGGAAAGAAGATTCTCATCCTCGAACGTGGCGATTTTATGCCCCTCGAAGAACAGAACCGCAGCAATATCGATATCTTTAAACGCGAACGCTATCACGCCCCCGAACAGTGGTACGACATTTCAGGCGAACCGTTTTCACCGCAGACGAACTATGCGATCGGGGGCAATACCAAAATCTATGGTGCGGCTCTGCTACGCCTACGAGAACGCGACTTTGAGGAAGTACCCCATCAAGCAGGAATTTCCCCCGAATGGTGTTTGAAATATGCTGACTTTGAACCCTACTATACCGAAGCTGAGAATTTGTATAAGGTACATGGTGCAACGAATGGCGATCGCACCGAGCCAACCCACAGTTCCGAATATCCCTATCCTGCCGTCAGTCACGAGCCTGACATTCAAAAGATTTACGATGCGATCGCCAACCAAGGTCTGCATCCATCCACAATTCCCCTAGGCTTGACCCGTCAAGAAGATGACCCCACCAATGATTCGGAAGTCAGCGGCATCGTCCCTGCCTTGAAGTATGAAAATGTCACCTTAAAAAACCAAGCCAAGGTCATCAGTTTACATACCAACCCGACTGGGAAAGTGGTTAAAGGTGTAGAAGCGGAAGTTGCGGGTCAATCCTATCTCTTTTTGGCAGATATCGTTGTACTTGCCTGTGGTGCAGTCAATTCAGCGGCTTTGCTACTGAAGTCCGCCAGCGATCAACATCCCAAAGGACTCGCCAATAGTTCCGATCAAGTGGGACGAAATTTGATGAAAAGTCTGTTGTCAACGGTGGTACAACTCAGTACAAAACCAAATTCAGGCTCGTTCCAAAAGACAATTTATGTGAATGATTTCTACTGGGGTGATGCGGATTTCCCCTACCCGATGGGACATATCCAAAATTCGGGCGGTCTGCTCACCGATATTATTTTTGCGGAATCCCCACCTGTCTTTTCTGTCGTTGCCAAGCTAATGCCAGGGTTTGGACTGAAGCAATTAGCCACCCATTCCATCGGCTGGTGGGCACAAACGGAAGATCTTCCCGATCGCAATAATCGCGTACGTGTAGAAAACAACAAGATTCATATCGATTACACGCCCAATAATACTGAAGCCCACGATCGCTTGATTTATCGCTGGACAGATGTATTAAAGAATATCGAAAAATCCCTAGATGGCTTCCATAGCGGTTTCCTACATCCCCGTGGAGAAGTTCCCTTACAAGTGATGGCAAATCAATGCGGAACCTGTCGCTTTGGCGACGATCCGAAAACCTCCGTTCTTGACCGCGATTGCCGCGCCCACGATCTCGATAATCTCTATGTTGTCGATGGTAGCTTCTTTTCGTCTAATGCTGGAGTTAGCCCTGCTTTGACAATTATTGCAAACGCTCTAAGAGTAGGCGATCGGTTAATTGAGCGATTGAAGTAGTTTAGTGTAGAGCGCTGAAAGATTTACTTAAAAAAACTGATCACAGCGCTCACAAAACCTATTAATGCTATTGCCCCGCTTATGATTGGATTTTCTTTAATCAGCTCTGTCAATGCTGTGAAGTAATTTCCGTAAAGATCTCTTTTTTTAGAATTTGTCTTAAGCGAACCATCGGCGGTGCGTTCAATTATGCTAGAAAGAACATCGACTTTTCTAAGAGTGGATTGATGAAGTTTTACATATTGTTTTTTGTCAAAAGCCTCTGCTTCATCTTTCCCATTTAAGAAATCTTTGTTTGATATCGAATTCTTATCAATTAGATTCGATAGTCGAGTATGTGGAATATAGTTATCCCCGTAAATCGCTATCAGTAATCGGGATAAATCAACCAACTTAGACTCATTAATTTCTTCAGGATCGCCTTGGAGAACTTTATATCTATGTGCTATAGCTGGGAATCCATAGTTTATATCTCTCATATTCCAATGTAGCCAAAAATGAGAGCCGTGAAGACGCACATAGGCATAAAACTCATCCAACATAAGCTTTTCCAATTCATTGTAATGCTGCTCTAAGGCACTTGCCGAATAGCCTTTTCTCTCAGCCACTTGGTGAATTGAGAAAGAAGTAGTTTGACCAGATTCTAGATTCCGAACAGCAATAGACGTAATTCTTGGTGATGATCCATCTGGTCTGTCATAGAAACTTTCACAGGAATAGTGAATGACTATAACTTGCTCAGCTTTACTCATTAACTCGGCAAGTTTACTTTTCGCCTGCCGCCGCTTTTTTACCTTATTCCAAGCCTGACCCATTAGAATTGGTATTCCTAAATTTTTTCTTGTTAACTTTGTCCAGTATAAAGCTTAATTTAGGCTGGATTTGGCAATTACAGTGTTTTTGAGGTAGTTGGTTAGGCGATCGCATTTTACTTTTTGGTGGTTGATTGGGCTATCGCCTTGATACAAATTTATGGCAGAATAGTATGTACACTTGTACACACTATAATTAGATGAAGTATCAATAGGACAAAAACAAAGCCTCATCAAACCTTCAAAAATATGGAACCAGAATATGACTTCAGTAAAGGCAATCGTGGAGCGATCGAGCCAGTCGCTAAAGGCAAAACTCGTATTACGATTCGACTAGATGATGACATCTTGGAATGGTTTCGCTCAGAAGCGAACAACAAGGGTGGTGATAATTATCAAACATCCATCAACGAAGCCTTGCGCCAACATATCCATCAACAAACCCAAGAACCACTAGAAAGCATATTGCGTAGAGTATTGCGAGAAGAACTCACTCAAAACTAATCCAGTTGAACTACTTCTCAAAGTTAAATATGCGTTTTGGATTGATTTGGCGATCGCACTGTTTTTGAGGTGGTTAGTTAGGCGATCGCGTTTCAAAATCTTACTTACCTGAAAGCTGAATCTACGAGGAGTGAGTGCTTGTAAGATCCAATCTTAGGATTTAGAGAATTTGAGGCAAATGACGAAATTTGCGAACCTAGTTGAAATGTGTAAGGGCTGAAATGCGTAAGGGGATTTTTTAAAACGGTATGACTACTGGTAAGCATGAGCCTTATACTGTTCGTATATTTTCGATCGCGGCTCAGATTTACTGTCAATGGCTCTAAAAAACCAATATGGGAAATTCTTGGCAACTTAGAGACTATGTATTCGCTGCCTTTATGACCATCGGCATGGTCATTGCGGTTGTCGTGGTAGGTCCCTTTGCACCGCCCGGACTGCAACTCCTTCTATGGGCTCCTTTGGGCGGAATTTTCCTGACATTAGGCATGGCACGGTTGCAGCGTCGTGGTAGCGTGGCGCTCATGATTTTGCCCCTAGCACTCATATTAGGATTGATTTCGCCCATTATTACGCTCTATTTAGGTAGCACAGTCTTGGTGACCGAGTTAGTCATGTGCTTTTTAGGCAATTACGGGCAAAAGCTCAATCGCCTGTTGGGAAACATCCTCTTTTTTGCCAGTGCCAACCTTGGTGGCTTGCTACTGGCAGCTTACCTGATCAAAGGTACTAAAGCCGCCGCATTTACGAACATTGTGAGTCAGACTTGGTTGCTGATCTTGCTTACAGTTGTGTCTGGGATTGCGGGTGGTGCTGGCTGGTGGCTGGGCGAACTGGCGATCGCGCAATTACGCAAAGCTGGAAAGATGGATGTTGACGCCTAAATCTGCCTCTAGGTCAGTTTCTCAGCCTGCCAACTCAACCAATAACATAGAGCGTGGTTTCCTACGCCAGATAAATCCTCTGCTCAAAATAGCTCTTTGCCTGATCCTCACAAGCATCGCTCTAGTTTTGCAGCAGATCGGGGCAATGGGCTTATTGGTGGGGGTTTTGTTGTTCTTTTTGCTGGCTTCCAATCGCGTACATTTCAAAATTTTTGCCTATACAGTACTCTGTTTAGTTGTGTTTGTGGGAATCTCTGCTTGGCTGAGAGATTGGCATACATCCATTTTAAGTGCCTTGCGGCTCATGGCAATTCTCTTACCAGGCCCATTACTCGCCAGTACAACCTCCCCAACTGATTTAGTGCGTGCATTTCAAGCCGTACGATTACCCAATTTTTTAGTTTTGAGTCTGATGCTTACTTGGCGGTTTCTACCCTTGATTCGGCAAGAAACACAGCGCATTCTTGAGGCAAATCAGTTGCGGGGTGTCAATCTATCTCGCCAGCCCCAGCAATGGCTTTCTGGTCTGTTTATCCCCTTGATTTTTCGGATTGTGGCCTATGCCGATGATGTGGTGATAGGTTTAGAGACGCGGGGTTACGATCCTGCCGCGCCCCGCAGCACTGGTCAGCCTTTGACTTGGCAAGTTAAGGATACGGTCTTTATCGTAGTTGGCGCTGCTATGTTAGTAACCGTTGGATATATGGAATGGGGGGCATAAACGCAGATGGCGACTTCCCCAAGGCTTGAGGTAATCGATCTTTCCTTCAGGCATCCCGGTCAGTCTCAGCCTACGATCGCGGGTGTTAATTTGGCACTCTATTCGGGCGAGATTGTTTCGATCGCGGGTGCGACAGGAAGCGGGAAAAGTACGCTCTTAAACTGTCTGGCTGGAATTTCGCCGAATCATACGGGTGGAAAATTGCAGGGCAAGATCCTGTATGAGGGAGTTGATATCCAGAGCCGATCGGTGCGCCAGCGATCTCAGCATTTTTGTACGCTTCTGCAAAATGTGGAGACGCAAATTTTCACAGATTGCGTTTGGGAGGAGCTTCTATTTGGTTTGGAGAATTGGAATATCCCTCCAGAGCGAATTCCCCATTTGGCTAATACGGCACTGCAAGAATTTGGTCTAGAGGTGCAGCGAAATTGGGCGATCGCGCAACTCTCGGCCGGACAAAAGCAACGCTTGCTGCTTGCCTGTCAGT
Source organism: Tumidithrix elongata BACA0141 (assembly GCF_036349135.1). Taxonomy (NCBI): domain Bacteria; kingdom Bacillati; phylum Cyanobacteriota; class Cyanophyceae; order Pseudanabaenales; family Pseudanabaenaceae; genus Tumidithrix; species Tumidithrix elongata. The sequence goes on along the minus strand of NZ_JAZBJZ010000007.1, from coordinate 4,463 downwards.
TGCTCATCGATCAGCCTGTTCTGCTGTTGGACGAACCGCTCGCTTACCTCGATGCTAAAGGGGTGGCGCTCCTCTTGCAATTATTGCGTGCCAAAGCGGAGGAAGGTCGCTCTATCGTTCTGGTCGAACATAGAATGGATATGGTGGAGGAAATCTGCGATCGCTTTTATGCTTTTGAAGATGGCACGCTATTCGAGGTGCAATCGGGACAGAGGAAGAGCGATAGGCGAGAAGATTCACCTGCGAGTAGCTTCAGCAACCCTACAGAGTTCGATCGCGTCAGCATTTCTTCTCCATCTTCTACGGTTGCAAAAATTTTGCTACGAACTTGCCAATTGGGTTGGGGTGCATATCCTCTCTTCCCAGATATGGAGGTGGCGTCTGGGGAGACGGTTTTGCTCAAGGGAGATAATGGCTGCGGTAAGACGACGCTCCTCAAGCTTTTGAGCGGTTTGCTAAAGCCTTCGACAGGTACGCTAGAGATTTTGGGGCGAAATGTGAATAAGCGGAGCGTCGTGCAAATTGCTGGGGATGTCGGTTTTGTGCTCCAGAATCCCAATCACCAATTGTTTGCTGATAGCGTGCGATCGGAAGTGCTGCAATCTGGGGTTTCTCTGGAGTTTGGGATGGCTTTGCTAGAGCGCCTGAATTTAAGCGATCGCGGCGATCGGCACCCTCAGTCTTTATCGCAGGGGCAAAAAAGAAGGCTTGCTTTAGGGGCGGTTTTGGCGAGGCGACCTAAAATCTGTTTGCTGGATGAGATTATGGTGGGGCAAGATCCAAATTCTTTGGCATTGATGCTAAACGTGCTTAGGGATTTTACAGATCGGGGTGGGGCGTTAATTCTTACCTCTCATGTTCCTTTGCCTTCAGATATTCCCAATCTAAAACTGTTGGAATTGGAGCAAGCGTAATGATTTGGAACGACATGAGTTTCTTGGCAATTCCTTATTACATTGCTTCTTTTATGAATACTGTATCAGCCTTTGAACAAAGGATTTGGGGATATTGGGAAGTTAAAAACAAGCAGCGAAGTATTACAACTCAGGCTCGAAGATTGAATAAAATGTAATCCTTCAATTATGCCTGTAAGCTAGAGAGACAGAGTCAAAACAGGTGGAAAATGCAAACCTATCCTGCCCCGATAGAGTGCCAGATGCAACGAACGATACTATCTGTCCTTATCCGAGTCGGTATGCACCGTGAACCTAGGGTATGGGGGATGGGCATACATTCGGCGATTATTCGGGTGTCACGGAGTATTAAGAATCAATCTCCTCTAAAGGAACAGGAATCCTCAAAGCAGTTTGACGTAGATCGTAGAGCCATTCAGCCACATCTGGTGGAACGGCAGTAAAGCGAATCCAACAATGAGAAGTATCTTCAAGACTGACTTCTACGACTTTGGCATAGACGTTATCTATCCTCCTTGTCATGTCGGCATCAATAAAGGTGATTTGTAAATTGGTCAAGGGTTCCATGACGCGATCGCTGCGGATCTTGGCATTGTTAGCTGAAAGTTGGATCAGGCTACCCGAAAATTTTTGGGTTATAACATGCTTTCCATCAAGGATGTTCCATTCCATAGTAATTGGGTTCGCCAATTTTACTAAGGTTTCCTTATCCTCAGGTAGTGCGAGATCGTTGATTCCACCAATATCAAACAGGACGATCGCTTCGTTAAATCCTTTGGGTTTTACGCGCATTTGTGCGTCAATGCGAACGATCGATTTGACTTCATCGAGAATCGCTTCTGAAACTAGCACTTGCCCACCCACGGTATAGGATTCAATTCTTGACGCTAGGTTTACAGCACTACCCATTACCGTATATTTAGCTCGTTGATGCGATCCAATATTGCCTGCCAATACTTCCCCCGTATGTAAGCCAATTCCCATTTGTAATGCAGGCAGGTGCATTCTATCCAATGTTTCATTCATCTCAGTCATAGCAAGTTGCATCGCGATCGCACAGGCAACGGCTCGTTGCGTATCATCTTCCCGTTGAATCGGAGCGCCAAACATCACCATGATGCCATCACCAACAAACTCATTAATTGTGCCTTTATATTTAGCAACGACGGAGGTCATAACCTCAAGATAAAGCGAAATCGCCTCGACCCCTTGTTCTGGTGTAACGCGCTCAAACAGAGCAGAAAATCCTCGCAGATCGGAAAATAAAAGGGTGACTTTTCGCTTCTCTCCCCCTAAGTTCAAACCTTCAGGAGTTTCTAAGAGGTTTGTAACGACTTCATCGGTGAGATAGCGCCCAAAGATCTGCCGCATGGAGCGAATGCTTCGAGCTGTATAGCCAGCAACAGCGATCGCCGAACCGAATAGTGCAAATAGGGAAGGCACGATAGGAATCCACCATCCTTGTAGAAATGCCACATAGCTGACAGCGACTAGACCTGTACCTAACACTGCGATCGCCAAAACCGTCCAAGGGATACTCAAGATCTGCTTTGATTGCTTCTGTCCTCCTACATGACGTCTCGTCCAGCAAAAGAGCCCACCAATAAGAGCCCATATTCCAATCCACAAGGACTCTAGGGGTTTTGTCCACACACGGAGAAGCGGTCGTTCGCCCAAGGCATTACCGATCAATTGACTGGCGATATTGGCATGGATAATTACGCCATTAGTTGTCCTAAATGAATGCCCAAAGATGGCATTGTTATATGGAGTCACAAAATAATCGCTGCTGCTTTCTGCGGTAACGCCAATTAGAACAATGCGATTGCGAAAGATGTCTTTAGAAATATGCCCCTCTAGAACGTCAGTCAGTGAAACTGTGCGAAACTCATTCTGAAAATTGCGATAGTTTGATAGGATTTGATACCCTCCCAGTTCGGCTCGAACATAGCCACCGTTATTTGATTCCAAAGGGAGAAATATTGCTTGTCCTAATTTATACTTCTGGATTTTAGGATCTAGCACCTTCAGAATAATATTTTCTGTTTTCAAATATTGCAATGCTAAGGCTGCGCTCAAACTAGGAATTGTTTTACCCTGCTTATCTTTTAATGACAAAAGGACGCGGCGAATCTTACCATCGCCATCGGGTAGTAAATCGTTTGCTGCTACTTGATTGCGTTTTTTGAGAGTAGGAGAAGGAGCAACGCCAATACCATCTCGGTTGCCAACCACTTTGCGAATGCCAAACAGATTTGGCGTGGATTCAAATACGTTAACTAGATCTTGATGTCCGGGTTCTATGGGTATATCGCGATATAGATCCAAGCCGATCGCTCTGGGTTGCTGTTGCTTGATTAAATTGAGCAGTTGGGCTAGGGTGGCATCTGAAATCGGCAAACCATATTTCACAATATCGGGCTCGTCAATCGCTACGATTATAAAGCGATCGTCGGTTAATTCTGTTGGTTGTAATTGAAAGAACAAGTCATAGGCGGCTAATTCTAAAGGCTGTAATAGTCCTGCAAAGCGAAGCCCCAGCAAAATACCCGTTGTAGCAGGAACGATAACAAAGACACCACGCCATTTCCAGAGTCGCTTTTTTAGATTTGCCCACATATCTCAATTTTAGCGGTAAGTTTTAGCGCTTTTAGAACGGATTGGCAACTAGAGAAAAGTAAAACCCATTCTCTTGCCAAGTGTTTTTCACGCCTGAAATGCGGCTGAGGGGAATGCCTAGATCTAATCGAGCGGTGAGGCGATCGCTGATTTGAAAGCGCAATCCCATGCCGAACGAGGCTAAAGTGCTGGGGTCGGGATCGGGTCTGATGCTGTGATTCCATGCTTTACCAAAATCAAAGAAAGGCGCAATTTGTAAAAGACCGCTAATTTCGGGAATCCTCAACACGGGAATTCGTACCTCTGCTGAGAACAGCAGACCGTTATCTGTGAGTACGGCATCCTGCCTGAAACCTCGCAAAGTATCCTGTCCGCCAAAACTAATCTGTTCCTGTGACAATAGGGGGCGATCGGCAAGTTGAAGATCGGCGCGAAGTAGCAACAGCGTTTCAGGTGCTAACAGGCGGACGTACTGGGCTTGTCCACGCCATGTTAGAAAACGACCGTCTGGGGAAGAAGGATTGATGGTTGCACCGAAAGCATCTATGCCTAAACTAAATTGAGACCGCGCAGCAAACACCTCTTCACTACTCCGTTCCACATATTCTTGAAAGAAACGAAGGGCTGAGAGATTTGTTTTGCCATTATCATCGGAGCCAAGGGAAGGAAAGGGGATTTCACCCCCTAGCAAAGAAGCTTCGCTTTGGCGATGGCTTGCGGTCAAGCCGATCGCAAAGTCTTGAGAGGTGCTTTGAAACAGTGGCTGGCGAAGGGATACTTCGTAGTTACGAGAACTGGAGCGAATATCGAGGATATCAAAGGGAGCTTCGATCACATTGCTGGAAGATGTACCAAAACTGAAGCTAACCGTACCATTATAGAACCCATTTGAGATCTTAAGAAGTGGCTGCAAGTCTCTTCAGCATTAGC
>NZ_JAZBJZ010000006.1:0-94132 GCF_036349135.1 Tumidithrix elongata BACA0141 | reverse complement strand
GTCCCTTTACGCAAAGATCTCTAGGCGTTGCATTTCATCCTTGAATTGGCGCTTTCTGATGAATTTCTTGCAGCAATAACAAAAAAACTAGGCTACACACCTACACCCGAAGCAATCTTCTATTACATCTATGCCGTCTTCCATTCCCCAACCTATCGCGATAGATATAAAGAGTTTCTAAAAATCGACTTTCCCCGCGTGCCCCTTACCAGCGACGATCGCCTGTTTCGGCAACTAGGACAATATGGTGAAGAACTTGTTGCACTCCATCTGATGAAATCACCCAAGCTAGACCAGCACATTACTGAGTTTGTGGAGGTGGGGGGAAATAGCCTTGTTGATGCAGGACATCCCAAATATGCCGATGGGGCTGTAACTATCAACAAAAAAGGCGATAAATTCACAGGCGTTCCTGAAAGTGTTTGGAACTTCTATGTCGGTGGTTATCAGGTTTGCCAGAAGTGGTTAAAAGACCGCAAAGGTCGTCAACTCAGCCCAGAGGATATTCAGCATTACCAGAAAGTTGTTGTTGCCCTACACGAGACGATCGCGCTTATGGCAAAGATAGATGAAGCGATTCCCAGTTTTCCGATTGAGTAAAATAAGGAGAAAAACTTATATAAGTCTAACCACTGAACCTTAGCTATATGCTTATGCAGGAGACAAATTTATGAATACAGTTGAAGTCCGTCAGAAAATTGATCGCAACCTCAATCGACTTCCACCTGAAAAGTTGGCTCTTATTGCTGACTTCATAGAGTTTCTATCCCTAAAGGAAAGCGATTCCTTGCAGGATGCGTCCCGCCGCGAATCTGTTCCAGAAAAGGCGATCGCGAATCTTGATAAGCCTTCTACGGGTGCATCGATCTTAGAGCATTTAAAAAAAATTGGTTCTTGGCATGGAGACGATTTTGAAGAATGCCTTCAGATGGTCTACGCTACTCGCAGCAAAGCTAAATTTGACAAGCATATTAATCCATTTGAGTAATGTATTTACAAATTTGCTAGCAAACCTTGCGATCTCAACTGTACGTCGTTGATATAGCTTTGTAACCCTTCAAGTACCGTTGCCTCACTTGCTGGCTCTGACCAGCCAAAGATGATTTTGATAGCGCGATCGCACTCTTGTCCAACGATTATTCGTTCCTGTACCCAAGTAAACCCTTTAAGCTCAATCAGTTTGTATATCAACTGCTCTAAGCAAATTGTTCGTCCCCGCAAACGATTACAAATACTCTCTAGATTGGGGGCAGTTGCTAACGCTTCTAGACAATTCTTATCTCCAGTCACTAGCCAAAATACTTCTCTGTTCGCAGTTGCGGCGATGAGTTCGGCTTCCCCAGCATCAATTTTTTTGACCCCATTAAGCAAAGCAAATTCTGAAATACTTTCGACCGTGACAATTTGACACTGCCTAGCAATCGCGATCGCTTTTTGACAAACTGGCTCAGAGTATTGGTTTATGTAGCGCTTACCTCGAAAAGTGTATTGGGCACTGCTGACCACCTGTAACTGCTGCCAGCTTAAATTCAAAATAGAGAGGGTTTCATCAAATAAATCAAATGCAGATAATTTGAGAATAACGTCATTGTCTAGGAAGCAGGTAAGCAATTACGGGCTTCCTCCATAATTTCTAGAATATCTAGTCCTAGAACCAGAGCTAAGTATTCCTGATTGTCATTACTCAAACTTTCCCAGTCAAGCGATCGACTTAGATATTTGTTAATCAGTTGGGGAGCATTTGCTTCTTGTTCGATTAACCCAGCCGCCTTACGAGCCACTGGAAAGTGACTTTTTTTATACCAGCCATAGTTCCAAACGATCGCTCCAGAATCTACGCGATCGCGCTGAGATTTTTCAATAGCACTCTTTGCTAATCGATCGGCAGTCATGAAGTGGGGGAAATAATATACGCGATCGGGCTGTCCCAATATTAGCTCCGCCGCAAATTCATTCGCTGCACATTCTTCATTATCTTGAAGGTCAAATGTACCTATTTCCTCTTCACTAATTGTCATTCCGTCCTTAAGATGCCCCAATGCAATATGCCCTAATTCATGAGCAATGATAAAAGATAAACGACTAGGAGAGCGATCTCGCAGACTTGCCAGAATCACAGGATGCCCCTTGGATTGCGTGACCATACCGTGAAACTTCTTAACGGTGTTTGGGAAATCAGCAAAATGAGCGATAGGAATACCATGTTCATGGCAAAAAGCGAGTAGTGCTTCAAGACTTACGTTCGCATATTTATCGAGAATGGCTGCCCGAATTTCTCTAGCTGTTATACCCTCTACTGGGTGGTATTGTTGTTTGTAGGTATGAGAAACTAACTCAGCCACACGAAGCGCTAAATTGTGGGCAACAACTAGTTCAGATGGGATAGTCTTATTTGAAACAGTGGTAGTATCTTCAGTAAATTGCGAATTATTCTGACTATCTTGAATCGCGTTAGACTTTACTTTGCTTACAGTTTTGAATCGTGTTTTGCTTTGTGTCTCAAAAGTTGGGGCTAAATCTTGATTTAAAAGAGAATTAAAATCAAGGTTAAATCTTCTGGAAAAATAAAATGCAGCAGTTACGACTGCATCGGGAGATGCTTCATATTCATCACACCACCATTCGGGTAGTCCGTTATCTTTGATAAAATCTCGATTAAATCCTAGTTGTTTTAGGCGATCGTATAAAGTCTTGAGATCAATGTAGTTAGGCTTAGCTTGAGTTTGGGTCATAACACACCCTCCTTTGCACTTATATAAAGCTTTAACGCTTGAGTGTGCATTTTTTGTAGACTAACATGATCGCATTTCTATAGGGATTTTAAAACCTATTAACAAAAAGATTTATGTACAATAATCAATAAATCCTGATAAACCAGTGCTAGAAAATGTCATTGCCGAGCTAACCCGCAAGCAACGCCCCTACTATCTCCCACAAGGTAGCCCTATTAAAGGCATTGACAGCCAATACTGGCTAATTTTTAAGCATCTCGAAGCTGATACCCTACTCAAAAACATCGTCTCTTTTTTCGCGTTGGGTGGCAAAAAAGACACGCATCGATTGATCCGAATTGACCCACAAGAAGCCAAAGTTTATACCTATATTCCCAATAAGCAAGGCAATGTTCCTAGCACTGCCCTTCTGCGTACCGCCAACCTCAACATCATCGAGAAATTTCTCAAACGGGAAAGCGTTGCCAAAGAACCTGCCCTTTTAGAAGGTAGTCTCAGAGCGATCAAAGCACTAAAACGCCGCTACAACCTACCAGAAGAGTTGGAGAAATATAACAAAGCGATCGCGCAGATGCTAGACCGCAGCATCACCTATCGCCGTTCCACTGCCTACTTTGATAGCGGCATTCTCAAACTCTACGAAGAACCCCTCCAAAACATCGTTCAAACCGATGGCAAGATCTTGCTACTAATGGACTGGCAAGGTTTTACTAAAAAAACTGATATTGCAGAATTAGAAAAATTACACGACCCTACCTATCTCGCTCAATTTGCCCAACGCACCCTGCAAGAATTTTTACAAGGCTTAGAAGACAAAATATTTAGCCACACCGAGATTTTAGCCGAGCTGGTTCGCTTAGGCTTTCTGCAAATTAAGCTGATCAAAATGGAACAAGGTCGCGCCATCTATCACAAAAAAACAGGCATCTTAAGCGACTCCTTAGACAATCACATCCTGCATGAAGGTTCTGATAACTTTACCCGTGCCGCACATTCCCGCAATGCTGAGAGCGTTACCTTTTTGGTAATTGCTCAACCTAGAAGGAATCAGGGTTTCAGCCTATAAATTGTCTCAAAAACTAGCTAAATGACACCATTCTCATTTGTCAAACGATAATTTGCTGATATATAGATAAAATAGAGGTAAAATCGACTTTTTGACAGTCATTTTTTGTTGATTTTACTAAGTTGAGCAATTACCCTTTTTGTATTCGTGGGAAACTCTAGACCGTGAAGCGATCGCGCAAAGCATTCAACAGTTCGATCTTGAGTGGCAGCGCCAAGATATTGCTTTTGACCTCAGCCAAGATTTTTTACGCCAAGTTAGAGAAGAACGCGATCGCCGCGCCCAATTTCAGCAACCGCAGATTACATCCATTACTCCCGATCGATTTCCCTCTGGAGAAATTACCAGCGTTGAGATTACAGGGCATAACTTCGATCGCATCGATCGCATTACGGTAATTGACGATCCTCTTGTAGAAGTTAAGATCGACGAACAAACTTCGGACAGGATCAAAGCACAGGTAGAAGTTTCGCCCGATCATCCCCCTCAGCCGATCAACGATTTTAAAGTCAGAGATAAAGAAGGAAAAGAATACACGACCAAACCACCGCTTACACCACAGGTTACAAACGTTCTTAAGGTTCCTGCTTTTCCTGAGATTATTGGCTTTAAAGAAGCGATCGAAACCATTCTTGCAGGTAAGTATGGCAACCCCTATGACTTTCTCTATTGGATGGCACAGCAACGCCCCCGACAATTTAGGGTGGAATCAAACGATCGCCTTGATGACCTTGTAAATCAGGATGTTTTATTTGAACATCAAAAATCTGGAGCGCAACATTGCCTACGGGTCATGCAGGACTTTGGGGTTGCCGTATGTGCCGATGCCGTGGGTCTAGGCAAAACCCGTCTAGCGGCAGCAGTAGCATATCTTCATCGAGAACAAAATCCCCAAGCTAAGATTGCGATCGTAGCTTCCCAAAAGTTATTCCTTAACTGGGAACGAGAGATGAAAGAGTTGGGCTTTAAAGGAGCCAACATTGATTATGAATTCTACAACAAGAATCTGATGAGCCGTAAAGGGAGCAGGTTTTTGGATGACTTCAATCGTTATGGAGGTGCAGATCTAGTCATCATTGATGAAGCTCACGAGGGCATCCGCAATTTCAACAACCGCATCCATAAAACTTGCCTGCAAATTCGCGAAAACGACCAACGTAACGGACGGCAACGCCAATTTTTGTTACTAACAGCAACACCTTGGAATAACCGCCGCGAAGATATTTACAACATCCTCAGCCCCTTTCTCAGTCGATTAGACAGCTTTAAGGCTGTTGGTTTCCCGCCAGAAGTAGCCCAATGGTTTGAAAGCCGAGAAATTGGGGTAGAAAATTTTACCGATCGCACCGACCTATTTCGCCGCGTCTACAAACAGCTATTTTTACAACGCACACGCCAGATGTTACGCGAGGCAATGCCAGATCTCAATGTCTATGCCAAGCGTCTAGCGGAATGGCTTCCCGTGCAGTTTGAACCGAGTACCGAGCAAGCTCTAGAGCAAATCTTTACTCAGTTTGAAACCAGCTTATTCATTCCCTTTGCCGACCCAATTCGCTATTTTACGGGTAGTGCCGAACAGCGATCGCTACTTGCAAACCAACGGCGCTTCTTTTTACAACGTGCTGAATCGAGTATGTATGCTCTAAGTCGCACCATCGTTAATTTCAGAACTCGGATCGACCAGATGCGATCGCGTTTAGAAGCAATAACACCTGATACTGAGGGCTTAAACGACTTTTTACTCGAACACTATGGTTTCAGCAAACCAGTCCAAACCACCCAGAAGACTGACTATGAAGCTGATTTCTTCATGGAGGATGAAGACTATGAAGAGGAAGAGGAGGATGAAGAGACAGCAACAGACAAAGAGAACAAACGCCAACAACTTCGCACCCAGATTAATAAAGTTACAGATGCTCTAATCGAACAGCCCGATAGAGCCAAACAAATTTACGATCTGATGCTTTTAGCTTGCAAACAAGATTTAGTCCAAATGGAGCATATTCAAAGGCTACTTGCAGATGAATTTGTCAAAGACCACAAACGCGAACAAGTTACTCAGCAAGTGCGTCAACTGGTCAGTCAAGGCAAGAAAGTGCTGTTAATTTCTACTTTTTCCGATACCGTTCTCGATTATTACCTTCATATGTCAAGGGATAGCACAATTTCAAGCCAAGGTATCGGTATGGCGATCGGTTCGACAAAATCCTACATCCCAGATAATGCTACGCGCACGCTGCAATTTGCGCCCCATAATTTTAATAAAGGGAACCGTCAAACCAACGGTATCAAGCGTCAGGAATTATTTCGTTTGTTTGCCCCTGTTGCCACTTGCAAAAATCCTAGCGATCGCCCCTCAAAAGAAACTGAAATCATGGTGCTGATCGGCTCTGAAACCTTATCAGTTGGGCAAAACCTCCAAGATGCCGATTATCTCATTAACATCGATCTACCTTGGAACCCGATGACCCTCGAACAACGCATCGGACGGATCGATCGCCCTAAACAACATCATCCAGAACATATCACGATCTACTATGCCAATAGCGAAAGTCAGCTATTAAGGCAAGCGAGTCGGCTTCGCAATCTCAACAAAAAACTGGTAGGAGATCATGCTAACCCAGAAGGCGATATTCAAAACGTCTCAGATACAAATGCTCTGGGAGCCTCTGTTTATGGCGACACTCTCTTTGACGATCCAATTTTGCCGGGGTACGTTGATTTTATTCAAAGTCTGGCAAAGTCCCGACAGATAGAACATAGCAGCCTTCAGGAGGAAGTCTATAACAAACAAGAAACCGCTCGTGATTTGTATACCCATCAAGAAGTTTTGTACGGCGAGAGTTTAAGCCAACTAGTTGAAAATCTAGGCAAAGACTACAAACCAAACCCGATCGCTTTGGGCAAGAAAAGTGACAAGCCAGCAGAGCCCATTGGTTTAGTTGCTCTGACTGTCCAGTATTTCGATCCGAACGGGGAAGTCATTGCAGAACAACAGCAAGATATTTTTTGGAACGATCGAACAGGTGAACGAAACGGCTATGGAATTGCGATCGCTACTGCTTTCAATACGCCTGAATTAGCAGATGTCGTATCTACTAACTACCTACTCACGTCTGCTAGTGACCTTTACAAACAACTTACAAAACTCAAACAACAACTATCTGCGGATTTAGATCGAGCCGATACACTTGAAAACATCACGGTGACATCCGAGCGACTTAGCAAAATCCAAAGGCGAATTGCCACCCTAACAAGTTTCCCTACGGGCATAACCCGCTCAGTAGTTAAAGAAACACTACAAAAACTCGACTCCTGCAAGCAAAGTAAGTTAGTCCAAAAACTATTACGCGAATATACTAGCGGCGCAAATATTAAGCTTGAGCCTGCTGATTTTGTGGCAAAGCTTGTGGAGGATACCGATAAACTGAACTTACTGGCAATACCAAGCGCCAAAGCATCAAGTTTGGAGGTTTCTCTATCGGCACTACTACTGAGAGGGTGATAAAATGCCACCCAGCCAATATGAAAAAAGTATGAATTTTTGCTTGCAAAACTCATTTTGACTATGAATTGACTATGAAAACAATTGCCTCGATCTGAAATTCTTATCCTGAAAGGGTTTTGACGATTCTAGACTTCCTTCACACGGAAGGGGTCACTGGTTCAAATCCAGTATCGCCCATATAAAGGATATTCTCTAAGTTCGCTCATACTTAGGATATAAACTGCCTCAGCCAAAACGCGGCGGGAACCGCATCTGTAGGAATCGCTATCCTTGCAAAACCTGCGCCGCAGTTAACTCTAAACTACCAAGCAGAGGTGAATTAATTACCATATCACCCGTAAACACAAATTCATCGTAAAAACCTTCCACCCATTGCAACAGCGTCACCTTCTGCGCGATCGCATCCACAATCCAATACTCTAAAATTCCTCGCGCCGCATATTCAGAACGTTTATAGCGATAGTCTCGACTTTCTTGAGTTGGACTCACCACCTCTACCACCAACTCAGGCGGCAGCATATCCATTAAAACCAGCGATCGCGTCGCCCCCTGCATCGCCACAGCCAAATCTTCAGAAAACACAACCAAATCAGGGATACGGACACCCACCCTTTGGCTATGCACCGCAACCTCAGTCTTCATACTCAAGCGATAAGACGGGATGCCTGATTGTAAAAAGTACGCAAACAAAAATGAGGCAATTCGCCGATTGATTTCACTCTCAAGGGGCATCCGAATTAATTCTCCATTCTCCAACTCATAAAAACTGTTATCTAAGCCATCATCAAACTCAAGAAACTCCTCAAAAGTCATCTTTTTAAAGCTTTCTTGCTGGATCTCTGGAGAGGTTGTTTTGGCGATCGCTACAGTCATCGACTTTCCTCCTAGGCGCTATCTATGTATTATCTCTTATTATCGATTTCACTCTTGATTTCCCCTGAGAGCATATTGTGCCTATCTTTTGCGATAGATGATTCCGAAAAATTTGGTGAATACCAGTTTTACATCATAACAAAGACATTCCTGTAAACTGATTTGGAGGGAATACCCCTTTAAAAAACTAAGTAAAAAACTAAGTTGATATGACCGAATCTTGGGAAACCACGCTAACTGAGCAAGCAAGCTCTTTACTACAACCCTTTGTCACAAATACAGACAAACCTGTTTTCTGTTTGCGTAACTTACCCGAAGTCGTCAAAGGAGCCTTATTCTCTCGCTACAGTCGCACCGATAAAAGCTTGCGACGAATCTTACTAGATGAGTTTATTCATGCCGATGAGTCGAGCTTCGATCGCATTGTGGGTGGCATCGGAGAAAAAAACAACGATCAATTGGTGGCAATTCAGCAGGCAGAGGCTTTTTACGAGCGCGTTCTCATTGGTTACGGCGATGATTCCGTTGCTGAGTTGGGCGGGGCGCACATTGCCTGTGAAGGAATTAGTAATATTGCCGCCAAAGCGATCGAGGATAGCCGCTTAGGGATTTCTCCCTTAGAGAAATCGACGAGGTACGTTCCATTTAACCGCAAAGTGAACGATCGCTATCGCTATTATCGCGAACCCTCGATTATGGCATCGCCCCATGCCGAAAGGTATGAAGCCACATTAGACCATTTATTTGATACCTACACTGCACTGATCGATCCGCTGGTGGTTTGGGTGAAATCCTGCACGCCTAAGGATGAGGCAACATCGGAGCGGGCTTACAACAGTGCGACAAGGGCAAAAGCCTTAGATTTGTTGCGCGGATTACTCCCGATGGCGACATTGACAAACGTGGGTCTATTTGGGAACGGACGTTCCTTTGAATACCTACTTACAAAGATGTCTGCCTCTCCCCACGGGGAGGTTCGCCAACTTGGAAGTGCGATGCAGCAGGAGCTAGATTGTGTAATTCCCTCTTTTGTCAAACGTTCTAAAACGGAACGTGGTGCAAAATATGCCCATTATTTATCCACAAATCGCCAGCAGATTGCCCAACTCGCGCAAAAACTTCCCAAACAAGCTGAAATCGCTGGATCCTCTACGGTTCAACTGGTGGAATACGATCCAGAGGCAGAGGTAAAAACCGTTGCGGCTATTCTCTATCCTCACACCGATTTGACCTTAGCGCAAGTTAACGAATATGTGGCGAATCTGTCAGCGACGGAACGAATAGAAATTATTCATGGCTATGTAGGCGATCGCAGTTCGCGGTTCCATCGTCCTGGGCGTGCCTTTGAGGAAACCTACTATACCTTTGACCTGTTAGCCGATCTGGGTTCTTATCGCGATCTGCATCGCCATCGCGTGCTCACGCAAGAGCGCCAAGATTACACTGTTCGCCATGGTTATATTGTTCCACCTGAGCTGGAGGAAGCCCAACTAGCAGAGCCCTATCGCAAAGCCCTAGAGTATGCGGCGGAGACAACGGAGTTAATTCGGGCAAGTTTACCCGAAGCGGCGCAATATGTTGTGCCTTTGGCATTTCGGGTGCGGTGGCGGATCAGATTAAATCTGCGCGAAGCCTACCACCTGATTGAGTTACGTAGTGCGCGGCAAGGACATTCCACCTATCGAACTGTTGCCCAAGAGATGTATCGCCAAATTTTGGCTGTGCATCCCACATTGGTAGCAAATATGAACTTTGTTGACCTGAATGACTACGATCTAGAGCGCTTAGCTTCCGAACAGCGCCTTGATGCGAAGTTAAAGCAAAATCAACAGTAAGACCATTTTCAAAAAGATGCATTGCATCTTTTTGAAAAGACCGTGCAAAGACCGTGCTAAGTCATGCTTCCCCCTCGTGGAAGATATCGTTTAGCGAATATCATATCCAAATAAATTAGCATCCACTTCATCCAGTTTGAGATCGGCTAAACCATACTCAGCCCAACGGCGATCGACCATAGCTGCGACATCAGGATCGCTTTCTAACGCCTCTCCCCATTCATGATCGGTTTCGGGGGGAACCTTGGTTGTGGCATCAATTCCCATGCGACCGCCCAAACCAATTTGCTCGCTGGCAAAATCTAACGTGTCAAAGGGTGTCTGGGGCAAAATAAACACATCTCGTACGGGATCGACCTTAGAACTCAATGCCCAAACCACTTGACGCGGATCGCGAATATTGATCGTTTCATCGACGACAATCACAAACTTGGTGTAGGTAAACTGGGGTAACGCACTCCAAAACGCCAAAGCCGCCCGTCGCGCTTGACCGGGGTACGATTTCTTAATCGAAATAATGGCTGCTTTATAACTTAGGGCTTCCATTGGCAAAAAGAAGTCGGTAATCTCCGTGACCTGCTGCCGCAAAATTGGCGTATAGATGCGATTGAGCGCGATCGCCATCATTGCTTCTTCTTTAGGAGGTCTGCCACTAAAGGTGGTGAGATAGATGGGATCTCGGCGGTGGGTAATGGCTTGAAATCTCACTAATGGCGAGTCTTCCACGCCGCCGTAATAACCCATGTGATCGCCAAAAGGTCCATCGGGTAAAACTTCCCCTGGGGTAATCGTTCCTTCTAAAATAAACTCGGCTTGAGCGGGAACTTCCAAATCGATAGTTTTACATTTGGTTAACTGTACGCCTTCGCCACCGTAGAGTCCTGCAAAGATCCATTCCGATAAATCCACTGGAATGGGCGTTGCGGCTGCCATGATTAGTAATGGATCGACACCCAAAGCGATCGCAATTTCTAGCTTCTTTCCCATCTCGGCTGCTTTGCGTAAATGTCTAGCTCCCCCACGTACAGATAGCCAATGTACGGTCATCGTATCCTTTGACTGTTGCTGCAAGCGATAGACACTGATATTCGGAATTCCATTTTCTGGATCTTTAGTAATTACTAAACCCAAGGTGATTACCTTCCCCGCATCATGACACCAAGGTCGAATCATCGGAATGATATTCAGATCGACTCGATCGCCTTGCAATACGACTTCCTGACAGGGGGCATTGCCAAAGAGAACCTTCTGGGGACGAGACTTTACAACATCAAAGAGAATCTTACCGAAGTCGATCGCTTGCGAAATTTTCTTAGGCGGCTTGGGGCTTTGGAGTTTTCCCAGTTTTTCTCCCAATGCTTCCAACTCCATTTGATCTTCCATGTCCATTGCCCAGCATACGCGCTCAACTGTGCCTAGCAAATTCACGACAACTGGTGTATTGGAACCTTTGACATTCTCAAACAGTAGAGCTGGACCACCGGATTGCAAGAGGCGATTGCTAATCTCAGCAATTTCTAAATCGGGATCGACCAGTGCTTTCACGCGATGGAGTTGATGGCGTTGCTCTAGCAAATTTAAAAAAGATCGAAGGTTACGTGTCATGAAAAAAAAGGCTGATTGAGATCTGCCCTCCCATTATAGAGATATGATACTGATATCCCCATACCCCTTGGACTACGTCATTAGGCATGAAATCCGCAAATTCAAATTTTCTATTCCTTAATATACATTCATAAATTTTAATATTTCTTTACCTTTATTAAGGTCGATCAAACAACTCGTCATTACGACAAACCTTACGTTCAATTCAATATATAAGGAGCTAAATTATGTCAGTTACTTTAGAGTCAGCTCGGTCAATCTTTTCAAGCACAAAAATTGCTGATGTGGTAGTTCAAACTACCGACGCATATAATAAACTCAGTGTCGAAGACCAATTGGCTTTACTTTGGTTTGCTTACACTGAAATGGGTGTGACAATTACCCCTGCGGCAACTGGATCTGCAAGCATGATCTTGGCAGAGCCTACACTAAACGAAATCAAGAAAATGTCTGCTGCTGCCCAATCACAGGTAATGTTCGATCTTGCAAGTAATGCTGACACAGTAATTGGAAGAACTTACTCTTCGTTTAGGGTCAATACCAAACTTGGCTTTTGGTACGAGCTTGGTCAATTGATGAAACTTGGTCAAGTCGCTCCTATCCCTGTTGGCTATAAGCTTAGCGCTGAAGGTTCTAAAGTATTAGAAGCAATCAGAAATCTTGATCCAGGCCAGCAAATCACTGTTCTGCGTAACACCGTTGTAAATATGGGCTATAACCCATCCGTAGGCGAAGACTATGCCAAGCGCGAAGCGCCTAAGAGCACGCCTATCTCTCTATCTGAGCGGGTTCAAGCTAAAATCGAGGGCGTTACCAACTACACCGTTCTCAGCTATATCGACTACATGAATGCCTATGAATTTTCGTTGGCAGCGGGTCTATTTGCCGAAGAAGGTGCATTACAGCCTCCATTCCAAAAGCCAATTGTGGGACCAAAAGCCATTCTTACCTATATGGGCGAAGAATGTCAGGGATTAAAAATGATGCCAGAGCGTGGCGTGGTTGATGTCGTTGAAGATGGCTATACCCAAATCAAAGTCACAGGTAAAGTACAAACCCCTTGGTTTGGTGGTGGCATTGGTATGAATATTGCTTGGCGCTTTCTCCTCGATCCTCAAGGTAAGATTTTCTACGTTGCGATCGATTTGTTGGCATCTCCTAAGGAATTGCTCAACCTCGCACGTAGCTAAGTTTCTTTAAAATGGAATCATAGGGGCAAGTGATGAGTTGCCCCTACTTGATTGATCTCAGTCGTTTACTTCGCTGTTGGGGCTTGGCTTTTTGCTTTCGCCTCCACTGCTTCTAAACGACTTCTGAGTTCTTGATTCTCTTTTTTGAGTTGGTTTAGTTCCTCGCGCAGTTGCTTGATGCCTGCATCCTTTCCGATCGCTTTTTGAACGCGCTGCACGGCTTCATCGGCCATCCGTCGCACGCGACCATCGGGAGTTTGGTCGGCAAGGGCTTGCAAAATCCCGATCGCGGCGGGGCTGTCAACCTGACCTAAAGCGCTCACCACCGATACTTGGGTGAGAAAGAAGGTTTCTCTGGCGATCGCTTGCAAACGATTGAGAATCTTTTCGGTTTTGGGTTTGGTTTGCGATTTACCCATTGCCCCTAAAGCCCGAATTGCCGCAAGTCGCAAAGGTTGCGGTACGTCAGGCGCAGTGTACTGGATCACGATCTCCAGCGCTTCATCGGAATCCTTGAGTTTTGCCAGTCCCGCGATCGCGCCAGAACGCACCACTTCATTCCATCCAGCTTTCTCTTTGAGTGTCGTGTGCAGGAGCTTAATTACTTTGCTCGGTTCTCTCTCTGCACTCAAGGCTGCGGCCAGGTCGCCCACATGGGTTGCTGCCGTTGCCTCGACCAGATAGCTAGGATCGCCTTTCTTGAGAAAGGGTTTGATCGCATCCAAACTTTCTTGGGTTTTGCTGGTGGCAAGTCCATTCAAGACAGCGCGTCGCACCCTTGCATCTGTATCTGCCAAACCTTTGATTAAAGCGGTAAAAGCTTGATCGAGCTTAATCGATGCCAACTGACCTGCAACTTCTACCCTTACGCCCCAAAAGGGTTCGTTTAAGAGGGCTTGTTCCAATGCATTGATCGCTTCTAGTCCGCCTTTCTTGGCGATCGCTTCTGCTGCTTGAATCTTTGCCAAGGGATCGGGATTTGACAACAGCGATGCCTTTAGCTCAGCCATACCATACTCTAGGGTAACTTGCTTGAGGTAATCGTTGCCATGATCGAAGCTGACAAAACTTGGTTTGGATTCTAGAGGGAAATAGAAAGCCTGATCCTTCTCAAACACGCGCACCTTAAAGATTTTTAGCTCTGACTTTACTTCTGATTGCCCTTCTGATTTGGCTTCAAAACCAAAAGCGATCGGAAGTTTGAGATCGAACAGATCCTCTTGGGTTTGGGAAACAGTGACCTTTGCTAGATTGTTCTCAGCATCCCAGCTGTAGCCCAGCTTATACTCTGGATGTCCGCCACGAAACACATACTGATCGAAGAGAGATAGGCAGTTCCGTCCAGTTGCCTGCTCGATCGCGCGGATGAGGTCGATCGTTTCCACCGTTTTATGGGCATTTTGCTGCACGAATAGATGAATTGCCTTCCAAAATAGCTCGTCACCCAATTCCGTACGAATCATATGGTAGACGCAGCCACCCTTCTCATAGGTATGACGATCGTAGAGTTCGATCGCTTCGCGATAGACATGGGTAACAATGGGACGGCGATAGCGTTCGGCATCCTCTGCCAGATAATTCCGCATTTCCATCAAGCGATAATAGGCAGCATCCTCGGCGCCATATTCATGGTCTGTCCAGAGAACTTCGGCATAGGTGGCGGCTCCCTCTTTGACCCAAGCGTGTGACCAATGCTTGATCACAACCAAATCCCCAAACCACTGGTGGGCGAGTTCGTGGGCGACAAGACTCTCACTAGCGCGGTTGTCGAGGGCAGCGCGTTCGTCTAACATGCAGCGATCGGTGAGCAGTGTCGTGGAAGTATTTTCCATGCCGCCAAAGATAAAATCAGCCACGCAAACTTGGGCATATTTAGGGAAGGCATAGTCATAGCCGTACTTTTGGCTAAAGAACTCGATCATCTGTGGGGTTTTGCCCATGGTGCGACGGGCATCGGCTTCGCTCCATGCCTTATCGACATAGTAGGTAACGGGCTTGCCGCGCCATTCGTCCGTGACTTCTAGAAAATCTCCGATCGCTAAGGTCATCAAATAGCTGGGATGAATCTCTTTTTGCGACCAGTGATAGATCGTGTCTTTTCCTGCTTTCGTAACGCTTACAAGTTCTCCATTCGACACGGCTTTGAGTTCTTTGGGAACGCGTACCTTAATCTCGGAAGTTGCTAATTGTCCCGGATAGTCAAAGCAGGGAAACCAAAAGCGCGAATCTTCATCTTCGCCCTGCGTCCAAACTTGGGTGGGCTTGTTGGGATAATGTTCGGAGGGCATGACAAAATAAATACCGCGCTGGGGCTGGACGGCGGCATAGGCGATCGCTAGGGTAATCGGATGATTCGCCACAGTCGGCTCGACCAGACTGACCTTGAGAAATTCACCGTCATAATCAAAGGGCTGCGCGACTTTGCCAATCTTAACGCCATCAATCCTCAGACTGACGGCATCTAGGGTGAGGTCGGTGATTCCACTGCGCACGGGGTTAATCCGAATCGTGCAAGTTCCCGCGATCGTGAGTTTGGCAATATCGACAACCAGATCTAAACCAATATGTTCTACCTGACCGGGGCGATCGGGATTATAGTGCGGCTTGGCTCCTGGTAATTGAAAGGACTTATGTTTGCCATTGCCATTATCCCCATCCCAAGCCGCGAGACTGTTTTCAAAGGTGAACGTGCGATCGCTCGAAATTTGCTGGAGTGAGGAGGTTTTAGATGCCATAGAGAATTAATGCGATGATTTTAGAGCAGTCAATGTATTGCAATCTTACCAAATCTAAAATATGCGATCGTTTCGCCTTTGGCGTTTTCCTCATTCAACTTATCTGTATCCGAGTTACTCCCACCTGTTTAACTCTTAATTGTCTGGGATGCCTGCAATTCCTCTAAGCGCGATAACACCTCATGGCTATGGATTGTAGGGTTTACGTCAAGGAAGCGATCGCGTAAAACTCCATCAGGATCGACAATAAAGGTGTGGCGAGAAGACATAAAGCCCATCCACGAGCCGTAGGATTTGCTGACCGAACCATCGGTATCTGCGAGGAGTGGAAATTGCAATCCCTCGGAATCGCAAAACTCCGCATGGGAATCGACGGAATCCACACTGATGCCTAAAATCTGGGTGTTTTTGATCGAATATTGGGTTGAGTCCTGTTGAAACCTTCTTGCTTCCAAGGTACAGCCCGTGGTGAAGTCCTTGGGATAAAAATAGATCACCACCCACTTCCCTTTGAAGTCAGATAGCGAGATTTTGCCTGACCCCGTATTGGTCGGCAAGGTAAATGCAGGGGCTGGCTGGTTAAGAGTGGGCTGTTTACCACCCAAAGCATAGGCTGGAGCTTGTGCGATCGCTGCACTTCCAAGCGCAAACACAACTGTGAGACTCAAGCAAATCAAGAACCCTAGACAAAACTTCACGAGAAATTTGTAAGAACTTAGAGCAAATATGCGATCGCTAGGCATAGTGAATCATTAGTTAGGCGATTGTGTTGGCGATGGAGCTGTAGAGGGTCTTGGGGCAATCTCACTCACAGGCTTAGGATTAGCTGGTAGCGTAGAGGAGGGCTTAGGTTTTGCATTGGGCATCTGTGGTTCCTTGGAAGGCAAAGGCGTAGGAGCCGACTGAACCGATTTGGTTTGCAGGTTAGAAAAGAAACCTTGCATTTTATTAAATCCCCAATAGGCAGTGCCACCCATGATCGCCAACAACACACCGACCGTTACCAAGGTCTCGACGATCGCAGGGATACCATAATAGGTACGGTAAGGATCGAGCTTTGACAGATGATCTCGCTCTCTAGCAGCGAGCGGACGACGAAAACGCAACCGCTGATCGTCTAACTTTTCTAGCAAAATCCAGCCCGATCTCGCTTCCTCTATGCAAACTTGCCTGAGCGTTTTACGATTGCGAAAGCCCCCCGTATTGGTTCGCAAAATTTTAAATTCCCAGCCTTTTTGCTGTTCGCTAGGCGAATAGGACTCATAACGCGTGAGATTTTCTTCTTCCTCAATCTCATCGTTTTGCTTGTTGCGTTGATACGCCCGAAATATATTGTTGATAATCACAGCCTGAATCCCTACGTCGAGAACCAATATACTCATGATTAGTGCATTCATGGTAAGCACCTTTGACTATGCTACTAATCCATTATTGCCAAAGTGTAAACGAAAAGTCTTGATTTGCATCACCAATCCTGAGCTGTATTTTTGATGATAGTGTAGCCCCATCTGACCAGATCTGATCGCCAAATGCGAAACAGATGACAAAAAATAGTAAACCAAGGGTGAAAATTCCCGATCTGCTACAGCTAAGCAGGATGTTATCATGCTTAGCTGTAGTCTTTATAGATTGGGTCTAGAGGCATGAATACCTTTACGTTGATGGCTGAAATCGTGACCGAGCCTGAACTGCGACGTACACCAGACAATCAAAATGCGATCGCATCGTTTTTAGTCCAGTTTGATGGCTCGCGAGCTGATGAAAGTCCCTATCGCCTCAAGGTCGTGGGCTGGAATAATCTCGCCGACAATATCATGGAGCAATATCACAAAGGCGATCGCGTCGTGATCGAGGGTCGCTTGCGCATTGAAAGCTTTGACAAAGGCACTTATAAAGAAAAACGTACAGAACTAACTGCTCAACGCATTCACAATTTAGGCAGTGTCAATCTCAGTGCAGGTGTGGCTAGCAGTACAGCCAGTAGCTTTAGTAGTTCTAGTGGTCAAGCTACCGCTCAGCCGAGTAGTACTGGCAGCAAACCCCCAAGCAAAGCTGCGAGTAAAGCCGCCCCATCGGCATCTGTGCCGATCGCGGCTCCCCCCATTGATAACGAAGCCCAGTACGATGACATTCCTTTCTAACTAAACCTTGATTATGAGGTGGTTAAGCGAAGTCGAAACTACCTCATAATCACTTAAGACCAAATCACACCTGTTAAATTGGCTTCCTCGGTGATGGTTCCGAGCATAGTGACATCAGCAAGCTTGGCTTTGGTCAGGTTGGCTTTGAACAAATTGGCTTTAGAAAGATCGGCTCCATTGAGGTTTGCCCCCGTAAGGTTTGCCTCGCTTAGATCTGCTTCGCTAAAGCTAGCGCCATACAGGTATGCATAGCTAAGATCGACTTCACTGAGATTTGCTCTCGTTAAATTAGCCCCATTTAAGGAAGAGCGACTTAAATCAGCACGATGCAAAATTGCGTCGGTCAGGTTTGCTCCGAATAACCTTGCCTCAGACAAAATCGCATCGCTAAGATCGGCTTTCACTAACTTCGTATTTCCCAAGTTAGCGCCATTTAACTTTGCCCTTGCTAGTTTTGCCTTATTTAAAATGGCTTTATAGAGATTTACCCCATAGAGCTTGGCTTCAGTTAAATTTGCCTCGCTGAGATCGGCTTGTCCCAAATCGGCACCACTCAAATTTGCTCCGATTAGAGTAGCTCGATAGAGCTTTGTACCGTTGAGATCGGCTCCATTTAATTTGGCTTTGCGAAGGTCGGCTCCGTACAGACTGGCTTCGCTCAAGTTAATACCACTTAAATCGGCATGGCTAAGATCGGCTCCATTGAGGTCGGCTTTACTGAGGTTAACCCCTGTAAAATCTCGTCGTCCTTCCTTGTATTTTTGGATCAGTTCGTTTACTTCCATAGCTTTAGCTTATTTGCGATTTCTACAAATCTCATTTTGAAATTAGGTCAGATCGGGATTTGAGATCTGAGCTAAATACAGGTTTTGGTAAATGGTATTACTCCGTTTCCTGTTCTTGCTCTTTCTTTTTAGCTTCTTGCCATTCCGTTTCTAGGGCTTCTAAAATTTCTTGCTCTTGTTCGACAAAATCTGCTTCACTAATTTCGCCTAGATCGAAGCGAAGCTGAAGTGTCGTAAGTTTCTTTTGTAGATTTTCCGTTCGATCTAATTCGGCTGAAGCACGTTCGTCGATTTGTTCAGCAATCCAAATCAGGCTATCAAGCGGCCAAGTGAGTAGCTGCCATACCATAGGGAAATTCCATATATTTGCTTGAGCTTGTACAACCTTATCCTAGAGTTGTGGTTACTGTTACTTTAGTTTCTATGTTGAGTCAAGTCTATCAATATGGGTTGCGTCCCTGGTTGTTTGCCCTCGATCCTGAAATGGCCCATCATTTAGCGATCGCAGCTTGTCAAAAGGTCAGCGAATTTGCCCCTTTGCAAACTACAGTTCGAGCCTTTTGTCATTATCAACATCCTTGCTTGCAACAAAGTCTCTGGGGCATTCAATTTCCTAACCCCCTTGGTTTGGGCGCAGGCTTTGATAAAGATGCAGTGGGTGTGGGGGCTTGGGCTAGCTTTGGTTTTGGCTTTGCTGAGGTGGGAACGATTACAGCCCACGCTCAAACGGGTAACCCCAAACCGCGTCTATTTCGCCTGCCTGCCGATCTGGCTATCCTCAATCGCATGGGGTTTAACAATCGTGGAGCGACAGCTACTGCTGCCTATTTAGCGGAATATTTCGATCGCCAAGATTCCCTCACAAAAACAACTGTACCCTTAGGCATTAACCTCGGCAAATCAAAAATTACGGCTTTACAAGATGCAAAGGACGATTATCTTCAGAGCTTCAGATTGCTAAAACAGTTTGGCGATTATTTTGTGGTGAATGTGAGTTCCCCAAACACCGTTGGGCTGAGAGATTTACAAGCAGCAGACCAATTAGGTAGCATTCTTGCAGCACTTCAGGCAGAGAACGATCGCGCCTTACCCATTCTTGTCAAGATTGCGCCCGATCTGAACGATGCCGATATTCACGCGATCGCGGCTGTCTGCCAGTCCAATCAAGTGGCTGGGATCGTCGCCACAAACACCACGATTAGCCGTCAAGGCCTCAAAACAAGCATTACCCCCATTACGGGCACAGCGATCGCGGACGAAGCAGGGGGGATCAGTGGAAAGCCGTTACAGCAGAGATCGACAGAAGTAATCCGCCTAGTTTGGCAAGCTACAGAAGGCAAGATGCCGATTGTGGGGGTGGGTGGAATCTTTACTGCAGAGGATGCTTGGCAAAAGATTGTTGCTGGGGCATCTCTCTTGCAGATCTATACGAGTTGGATCTATCAGGGGCCTTTGGTCGTGCGCGAAATTCTCAGTGGTTTAGTACAAAAGCTTGAGGCTGAAGGGCTTGAGCAGATTTCTCAAGCAGTTGGTTTAGACCATAAAGCTAAGAGCAATTAGCTGTTAGGCATTTTCGGCGATCGGTCATTGGTTATTAGTATTTTGTCTGGGGCTAGACAAGCCAATACCCCATACCGATTCCCCACATACCTTTTAACCTTTCTGACGGAGGCTTTCTAATTCTGCTCTGAGGTCAGCAATCTGCTGCGTTAAATCTTTGAGATCGGTTTGAACATTTGATGAAATCTTGGGCTCAGCGATCGGCTCAACCACATCTGTTGCCGTTGTATTCACAGTCACCGTAGAAGGGGTATCTGCTTCTGTTGTTTTAGAACCACCATCGGTTTTGATTTGTCGCGCAATAAAGCTGTCAACCAAACTGCGAGCTTCAGATTCGGTAACAACCCCCTTTTCGGCTAATTCTTGCGTCAAGCTGTCAAAGTCTCGACGCAAAGCGCTAAAACTTTGCTCTTGTTTGCGGGGATCTTGTAAAACTTCAAGCAGACTGGCGGTTGCGCCTAAAGTCACGTAAAAGCCCTTTTGCAATAGCTTACCTAAGTCAATAGAGTCCATAAGATCTCTGAAAAATGTTTACTTTTGTAATCAATTGTAACCGAATTGCTAGAGGCTGGGAGGAAACTGGAAAGAAACCGAAAACAAAGCTTGTCTTCTAAACTTACTCCCTTTAATTTCCCCTCGCACGCTTTCGCAAAGCAACTTCCCTTTGGTAGGGGGAAGTCTCGAAATATCTTTTTCTCTCCCTTTTGTAAAGGGGGACGGGGATCCTTGGGATGTATGGTGTTTCAGGTTCTCTTATCCCGAACTGACGTTATCTCTACGAATGGAGTCAGGGAATTCTATTTTGCTAATGACAGATAAATATTTAAAGGAATGCTCCTTAAGCATGACAGTTTGATTGCTCCCACGATCGGTTGGAATGCTTTCCTAGTCAGATGTGATCTGCAATACTTATAAAAAAATCTTTAAAAAATCTTTAGAATCGAACATCTCTATCGGAGGTAAACTAACCTCAGCTTAATAGCTGTTGATATATTTACATCAAAGGAGTTCTATCATGAGCGAAGAGAAGAAAGAAGGACTTGGCGGATTTGTAAGCGGACTACAGCAAAAAGCTGGAGAATTTGCCGAAGGTCTCAAAGATAAAGTCGAAGATGTCGTTGGTGAAGAGAATTTCAAGAAGGTCTCTGATGTTCTTAATACAGATGTCGGAGCGATCGCAAAAGACGCAGTTGATAAGACAGGGGATGCTTTAGGCGATTTAAAGGAAAAAGTTGAAGATGTCGTTGGCGAAGAAAATATCAAAAAGGTCTCTGATGTTCTCAATACGGATGTCGGTGCGATCGCGAAAGATGCAGTTGATAAGACAGGGGATGCTTTAGGCGATTTAAAGGAAAAAGCCGAGGATGCTTTTGAAAAAGTGACTGGGAAAGGTGAAGGTCCAACATCATAACTAACACCAAGTTCAATTGAACTTCACATCTAGTGCGGTCTTAATCAGAAGTGCCTGACACTTCTGATTAAGACCCTGATTAAGAAATGGTATTAGCTTACGGCTAAAATAGATTTTCAATCTCCACAGGTTCGACAGATTCGCCTAAGGGAAAGCCAAATACCTTTGCATAAAAGTATAGTTCGCCATCAAGGGTACGCTTAATGTTCTCTGCCTTCCGAAAACCATGCTGTTCCCCTTCAAATGGAACATAGGCAACAGGTAAGCCCTTGGCTTTGAGCGCATCTACCATCATCTCAGCTTGATTGGGTGGTACGACCCGATCTTCTAGCCCTTGAAAGAAAATCACAGGACAGGACAGGCGATCGGTAAAATGAATCGGCGATCGCTGCCTGTACAAATCCTGAAATTCGGGATATGCACCAATTAAGCTATCCAGATAGCGAGACTCAAACTTATGGGTATCAGTTGCCAAAGCTTCTAAATCGCTGACGCCATAGTAACTTGCCCCAGCCTTAAATACATCTCGAAAGGTGAGAGCACATAGAGTTGTGTAGCCACCCGCACTACCCCCAGCGATCGCCAGTCGATTCCAATCTACAAGCCCGCGCTCTGCGAGGTACTTAGCTCCATTGGCACAGTCATCAACATCCACCACTCCCCAGTTAAACTTCAGGCGTTGGCGATAGGGTCTACCATAGCCCGTGCTACCGCCATAATTGACATCGAGCACAGCAAACCCTCTACTCGTCCAGTACTGAATCTTTAAACTGAGCGTATCTGAGGTTGAGGCGGTTGGGCCGCCATGACTTTTGACGATCAAGGGCGGTTTCTCGCCATCAGGAGCTTGATAGTCAGGATTTTGGGGTGGATAAAAGAATCCATAGGCAGTCAGACCATTCTCCGTAGGAAATTCCACGGCTTCGGGAATAGAAATATAACTTGCCGAAATGGCTAGATCGGAAGAACAGCGCAATATTTGTGATTTCCCCGTACTCAGATTGATTTGTACGATCGCTGTCGCTTGTGTCGGCGAACCTGCAAGAAATGCCACTTTTTCTTTGGTCGCTTGCAGACCAGAGATTTGTGTATAGGGGGTATCAAGGGGCTGGAGCGATTTGCTGGAGAGATCGAGTGTTGCCAGATACCATCTACCCTTCTGGGTATAAGAGCAAATCAACCGCTCGGCACTGACAAACGCATAGGTAGACATCCCAAACACCCACTGCGGTAAGCCAAACTCTGCTTCCATAGGGCATAGAGGTTCAATCGTTCCCTCTTTAGACCAGCGATAGAGATTCCACCATCCCGTGCGATCGCTGACAAAGCACAGGGTTCCATCTGGTGACCACTCTGGTTGAAAAATAGACTCCTCTACACCACCTGCCACTAATTTAGGTGTGCTTGTAAAGGAATGTTCGCGTAGATTATTTTGTGAATAATTGTTTGACGAACTATGATTCAGTGCATTCTGAAGTGAGTTATGATGCGCGCCAGTTGCCTTCCGATCCTCAGTTGGGATAATTTCAGCCACCCACAGTTCAGTGCCATCCCAAGGCATATTGGGATGATTCCAACTCAGCCATGCCAATTGCTTGCCATCAGCACTCAGGCGCGGTGAAGCATAAAAATCTGCCCCTGAAGCCAATACCTGCACATCATCCCAATTGGTTAGGTTAATACTGACAAGCGTGTTAACGGGTTCTCCACCAGCGGTGTGATCCTCTTGGACGCAGATCAAACGTCCTCTAAAGCGATCGTAAATGCCATCCGCATAACGAAAAGCGGTCAAGGGGGTTAAGGGGGTGGGAATGCGATCGCCAACAACCTGCTGATAGATGCGCTGATCGCTAAAATTGATGAAGTAAACGCTGCTATTGTGAACCCAAAACGAACCACCCCCATATTCATGAACGCGGGCACGCACGTTAAATGGGGCTGGAGTGACATCTGAAATATTGCCATCAGAGGTATAGCGCACGATGACATTTCTCCCTCCCTCAGAAGGACGTGCTTCTAACCAGTAAAGATCTTTGCCATCAAAGGCTAGCTGCCCCAAGCCAACCGTGCCTGCCACGATTAAATCTGAAGTGATTGGCGATTTCCAAGAGCCATAGGATGTCACATTTGATTGCGGTGTTGTCATGCTTATCTAAATCTTCAGAATCTAGAATCAGTGTAAATGAAAGTCTTGCCAAAAAATTAATAAAAGTTAATAAATCGCTGTAGACTTGCCAAGATTTGGGGAAAAAGACGGTAAAAGTGATTGCTTTTAAAGATGCATCGTGCCGTCAGGCATAATCGTGTCGGTTAAGTTTGTCATTGTTAAAACCGCCCCATTGAGATTTGCTGTGGTTAGGTTTGCTTTATTTAAGTTTGCGCCTTCTAAATTTGCCATACTAAAATCGGCGCTGCCAGCATAGGTTCCTACTAGCTGTGCTTTAGAGAGATTAGCTTGGGTCAAAACTGCCATGCTTAAATCCGCATCTAAAAAGGAAGCATGACTGAGATTGCTGCGCACCAGCGTTGCTCTATTTAAATTTGCCTTGCATAAATAAGCATTACTAAGATTTGCACCATTGAGGTTGGCTTTAGAGAGATTGGCAACACTCAGAAAGGCATCACTCATATAGGCATCGCTCAGATCGGTGCTGCTAAGATTTGCCCCACTTAAAATAACGCCACCCAAATTCGCTTTACTGAGAATCGCTTCGTCAATAAGGGCTTCGCTAAAGTTTGCCATAACGCAGCCGGCAAGGCTCAAGTTTGCCTTTGACAATAGGGCATTACTTAAATTGGCGCGAGTTAAAAGTGCCCCCCTAAGGTTGACACGAAACATTTGTGCCCCGATTAAATTTGCCTGCGAGAGATTTGCTCCACTCAGATCGGCACCAGCAAAATTAACTCCTTGAAAGTTAGAGCCACTAAGATTAGTATTTTGAAAATTTTCATTACTGAGGTTGCAATTTCTGAAGTCAACTTGGCTTAAATTAGCTGATTTCAATACCACGCCAATGAATTGGGCTGACACGAAACTCGTTCCGCAAAATATGGCATCCTGCACGATCGCACGATTGAATATCGTGTTTGTGAGATTCGAGCCACTGAGATCGGCACCAGTGAGGTTTGCTTGGCTTAGGTTAGCATTGCTTAAGTTAGCTCTAGACAGATTGGCATCGCTTAAATCGGCACGACTGAAATTTGCATTACTAAGATTGGCATCACTGAGATCGACTCCTTTTAACTTTGCGTCGCTCAAGTCCGTTTTACTTAAATCGATCGCTGCCGTAGGGTTCTTTTCCCGCCAAGTACTCCAAACTGTGGCACCACCCTTGATTTGCCTGACTTGTTTAAGGTCTGCCATAATAACAAACTATCTCCTACTTCCCACCCTAAGTTTATTTAGTTATTCAGCACGAGCAGACTAGGGGTAAAAGTCAAACCCCTATTAACAACTTATCTTGGATTTATCCCGATTCAACGTTTTACTATATTCATTTTAGGAAAAAAGATAGTTTTACGTAAGCCCTCTGTATGACAAAAGAATTGTGTCAAAATGTAAAGCGTGATAATTGTTTCTGACCTCAGTGAAATTTCCCAGCCAACAGCGATCGCTCTTGGCAACTTTGATGGCGTACATCTAGGGCATCAGCATGTGATCGAGCCAGTTTTACCGAGCTCTCGTGCCAATTTATATCCAAAATTTCCATTGGACTTACAAGTAGCTCCCGATCTGTTTGAGCAAGCCCTCATCAGTACGGTTGTTACGTTTAGTCCACATCCTCAAGAGTTTTTTAGCAGCACTCCCCGCCTCCTTTTAACCCCAATCGCTGAAAAAGTCGAGCAGCTTAAAGCTTTAGGGGTGGAGCAACTGGTTTTATTACCCTTTGACGCAGCGTTGGCAAAACTGACCGCTCAAGAATTTATGCAAAAAATTTTAATTGAGCGGCTCAATGTTCAGAAAATTAGTGTTGGATTTAATTTCCGCTTTGGTTACAAACGCCAGGGTAGCATCGCAGATTTGTTAGATGTCTGGGGCAATCATTTGCATGTCGTACCCGAACAAACGATCTCGCTGGAGGGGAATCATCTTGACGGAACGCATCCTGAGAAGAATCACACTACCCCCATTCGCATTAGCAGTTCTAATATTCGTACAGCTTTAGCACAGGGGGAACTGGAATTGGCAAACTCCCTGCTTGGGCGGCCTTATTGTCTGACGGGAACGGTTGTAGAAGGCAATCAACTCGGTCGCCAGTTGGGGTTTCCTACGGCAAACTTACAACTCCATCCGCAAAAGTTGTTGCCGAGAGATGGCGTTTATGCTGTGTATGTGGATGGAATTCCTGCTGGAACCGAACCTTCCATGCAAATACAAACTCCTCCTCAGCCAGTACTTGGTGTGATGAATATTGGGGTTCGCCCTACAGTTTCAGGCGATCGCCTACGCACGATCGAAGTTCACCTGCTCAACTGGAGTGGCGATCTCTATGGCTGCGACTTAACTGTACATTTACTCAAATTTGTACGACCTGAAAAGAAGTTCACCTCCTTAGATGAGTTGAAGGCACAAATCAATGCTGATTGTGATGTAGCGCTAAGTATCAGGAATAGTAAGATTCCTTTCTCCACGGCTTATTAGAAATCTTCAAAAATCTTCAATTTCCATCTGCCCAACCGTAACTGCCACAAAAGCAAAGGCTAAGGTGGCTGGCATCGGATTTTTCATCATAAAGCTCAATAGAAATGCGCTGATACTAACCATTACGGCAGCAATAGACCAAATTCTTTCTTCTTTGCTTAAACCTTTTTCTACTTTAATCAACCTAAGCGTTGAGGAGGGGATAGGCTCAGGCATGACTGCTCCGGGAGGAAAAGCCCAATAATTGGTGTGGCGCTCGATAAATAGATCTGTCCAACCATTTGTATGGCACCATTCGTGAATCCATTCATCGCAAAAGTGTTTCATGTTTTTCCTTGTTTAAATTCTTGATAGCTTTAAGTTTGGTGGGATATTTTTGAGGAATTTAAAAAAAGGGGTGAAACCAAAATAAAATTTGTTGTTTTGTTAGCCTAGCAGGACTTAAAGTATTCCTGAAGAGGTAGATAATAAAATTTACGGTAATTGCCCAAAAAGTTACTTAACTTCACTAAATACCTGTTACATAAACTTGAATTGCGCTCAGGGTAAACGTAATTTCCGATCGCTTAATCAGTAAAAACCAGCGATCGTGCGGTTTACAACCCTTCAAGAAACGAGTATTTATGTAGCTATAGTCATGTAAGTCCTGTAATTAACTCAGCGCATTAACTCAGAGCATTGAATCAAAAATTACTTGCAAAATTACTTGGAATGGGAGGGCGATCGCATGGTTAGTAATGGCGGGATTGTCAGTGAAGCAAAGGCATCATCTCAACCTGAGCTAGCGTCTGAAGTTAGAGCCGAACAACTACAATTTATTGAGTTTCAACTTGATAGCCATATTTTTGCGGCTTTGGAAACAGAGATCGTACAGGAAGTTTTGTCGATCAAAGCTCAAAACGTAGTCCCAGTACCGAATATGCCTTCCACGGTCTTGGGGTTGATGAGTCGTCGCGGTCGCGTTTATTGGACAATCGATCTTGCTATGATGC
The DNA here is from genome assembly GCF_036349135.1 of Tumidithrix elongata BACA0141. Lineage (NCBI taxonomy): Bacteria > Bacillati > Cyanobacteriota > Cyanophyceae > Pseudanabaenales > Pseudanabaenaceae > Tumidithrix > Tumidithrix elongata. Next base: position 67,057 of record NZ_JAZBJZ010000006.1, on the reverse strand, counting down.
TTGGTCTCCCGCACTTAAGTGCTGAGGTCAAACAGTATGAAGTCATGATTCTGAATGTAGAGAATCTTTTGTTAGCGGTGGCTGTCCCCAAAATTAAAGGCATGATTAAAGTCTCAGTCAATCTGGTGAGCACTTCTACGCAGTCCTGTCCTACCACCTTAAAATCCTATTCTAAAGGCAGTATGACGCTGCATCAAGAAGACCAAATGCGATCGCCAAGGGTAATTTATGTATTGAAGGCAGAAGCGATCGCGCGATCGGGAATCCTACATTCCTAGTAGCAACTTCCAGACCAGATATAGCCGTAAGGAATTGAGGTGCATTGGATGATGCGTTAACCCGAACCTCACAAACAATTTAGGATTACTACAGCACATTGCTCGATCTCTATGAAAGGATTGATAGTGGATTAGAAATTGAGTAATCGATTTAAGAAATTAGCAATCTATGGAAAAGACAGAAAGTGTTTGGAATCACAAGCCTTGGTGGTGTCAGCCTTGGTCAATTGTTCTAACTGGCTGTGCCATTATTTCAGGTAGTTGGCTCTTGTTTAAAATAATCTGGATAACGGTGCTGGTGGCCTTACCAATTGTGGCTTGGATGGGATTCTTTGTCGGGCTTTATCCCCGTCTATATTTGGAGGCGTTAGCTAATGGTGAATTAGAGAATTTGTAGCGATCGCGGCTTCCTCAAAAATTAGGTGGGTTCGATCTGTCAAAACTGGAAAAGCCAAAACTCGCCAAGATTAACCATCCATGACGTACAGTAAACGATAACGTAAAGACTTGTAACTATGTCTGCTAATCAACAACCAACAACTGCTAAAGAGTCCGCTTCGTCTGAATCTGCGATCGCCTTTACCCCCACAAGGTTTCATATCTCGGCATTAATTCGGATCACCCTTTTGTTGTTGTACATTGCCTTGACCTTGCCGCTAACTTTCTTGGCACAGGCAGCCCATGCGCCCATATCGGTCGAGTGGCTAGGTGTGGGGCTGGCGTTGGGATTTTTGGTGGTGTATGGAGCCGTCAGCGATCGCGTCGATCTGGACGAAGAGGGCATTCGTGTTGGCTATCCGATTTGGGTTCCCCCCTTTATTCGCAAGGGCTGGTCGTTGCCTTGGGCAAAGGTAAAAGCCTTAAAGCCACGCACGACGGGACAAGGGGGCTTGGTTTATTATTTTGTGAGTAAGTCTGGCGAAAGCTACCTGTTACCGATGCGCGTAGGTGGTTTTACCAAACTAGTCAAATTGGTAGAAATTAAAACGGGCATTGACACCACAGATATCCGTCCTTTGGCTCAGCCTTGGATGTACATCATTTTGTTGGTGTTTACGACGATGCTATTGACCGTTGATGGTTGGTCAATTTATCGAATTCTCAACTTCCCATTTCCCAGCGTTTCTTAACGCTCGTTCGGGTTAAAGATGCCGAAGTAAAGCAAGTCAACTGGTTGGAATCAAAAGGTTCGATCCCCCTTACAAAAGGCGGATCTTCCTTTTTTAAAGCTGCCACGCACCTTCATTGCGCCTTCACTGCATAGCCGCCAAGGTTAGCTTTGCCGAATCTGCAACTTGTTCGGCGGGATCCTGAGCTAGTTTCTCTAGTGCCGCTTTAGCGCGATCGCCACCTAATTGCCCCAAAGATTGAGCCACACGATGACGCATCTGCCAGTCTGTATTTTCCACAAAAGGTAGGAGCAAGTCGATCGCTGCTGGATCGCCTAAGTCACCTAGCGCACCGATCGCCGCAATTTTAACCAAATCGTTCGGGTTGTGCAGGGCAGTCGTTAAAAGCTCAAGTCCCTTGGGATCGCCAAGTTCACCCAGGGCTGCTACTACACTGAACTGCATCATCCAGTCGTTCGTCGTTTCGTAAGCGTGCTTTAAAGAGTCAAAGGCAGCAGTGAGCTTTAATGCCCCAATCGAGTCTGCTGCCGCAGCCCGCACATCATTTTCAGGATCGGTCAAAAGGCGATCGCTTAAAATCGCCAATGATTTTTCTAAGTCTTGATTGCCGATCGTAGACAGTTGGCTGACGGCATCATAACGCACGCGCGCGTTACGATCTCCGCTAGCGATCGCTGCTAAGACAAAGCGGTCAGATACGCCTAAACTACGACTATCACTCAGGGCTTTCATCCTCACACCCAAGTCATCTGAGTTTAGTCTCTCTTTGAAACCATCTAAGATTTCGCTCATTCGTCAAAATCCGCTAAAATAATTAAGTGTAGCTTTTAATACATTAAAGCGTAGTTTGACCGATTTTAGTAGGCTAGCGTTTCTAGTGTTTCTCGCAAATAGCTGGCTACCAATTCGTCTAGGTAGGTGTCGTTGCTCCGTTCGGCTGATTCGACAGAGGTTTCACGCGATCGCTGCCACTTGTCAAACCCTGAGCTACTAGCAATCACTTGTTTCAAGTTTTGCCATGTCGCTGAATCCGTGCTTAACCCTTGAAATTGACGAGCCGCACCAGTTCCGCCTATTGATATGCTCATAAAGATTCCCTGCGCTCTTAAGATATGCTGACTAGTTGATAGGTGACTATTTTATTAAGCCTAATCGTTATGCTACCGCACCCTCGCTATCTATAAAGTGTTCGTAGAACACATAAATGCGCAGTAAGTAACATAATGATACAGTTATGGTATCACTTTCTTCGATTTGGCAAAATCTAGAATCGTGAAAATAAGCCTCAAGAGATAGGCTCAGCTTAGATTTCAGCCTCACATACTGAATAGGTTACCAAAACAATACTTTGGAACAATACGATGACTGCTGCAAATACAACTTCAGATTCACCCGATCTAGTTACCCAGCTTAGCCCTAGCTTTGGTTTACCCATTGCATTTGTGCTAATCGCCCTACCCTTGTTGTTTGTACAAATTTGGGTGGCAGTTGCTTTTTCCCTATTTGGCTTGTTTTTAATGTATCAAGCGGCAACCCTGCGTTTAGTATTTACAGCTACTGATTTAGATATCTATCGCTCTGAAACCCAAATCCGTCGGTTTCCTTATCAAGAATGGCAAGCATGGCAAATTTTCTGGTCAGGCCTACCGATTTTGTTTTATTTCAAAGAGGTTAAAAGTATTCATTTTCTCCCCATTCTCTTTGATGCCAAGACCTTAGAAGCTTGTCTAGAAAGACATATTCCCCCTCAATCGCAAAAAGAAAAGTCTTGACTCAATCCTCTCTCTATCTGTCCCCAAAGACGCAACCATTGTTCATTGTTCAACTCCTCAGTATTTTAAGTAAGTAACCATCCATATAGGGAATAAGGAGAAGCCCATGCAATTTCAAACACCCGCTCAAGAAGCTTGCTATCACAAGATTGCGGTTTGGATGCGAGAAATTTTTGGCAAGTTCCCTTGTGCCAGACAGGATGTACCGGGTTTAGGCATCTTTATGGGTTCGGCGTTGGTGGAGGTCTTAGTTTTCCCTTGGAATGAAGATGATGCTGTGATTAACACCCGTTCCTATGTGGTGACAGGCGCAGAGATTAAACCCGATCTGATGCGTTTTTTATTGGATGAGAATGCCAGCATGATCTTTGGTGGTTTTGGGATTGACCCCAATGGGGATATTGTGTTTGAGCATTCCATCGTAGGTTCTACCTGCGATCGCAAAGAGCTAGAATCCTCTGTCAAGGCTGTCTTAGAAATTGCCGATGAGTACGATGATGCGATCGTCGAGAAATGGGGTGGAAAGAGAGCCCTAGATCGACTGGAATATTCGGGTTCGTTAAATGGAATTCATAGAAATTCAAGCTTTAATTGAGGCAAATTTTAATTAAGGCGAAGCGGCTCTAGACAATTTGACAGCCATCGAATCATGACCTGTTCTAGGGTGTGATTATCTTTATGTACCTCTTGTTTTAGCCATTGCCCGATCGCATCTAGAGGTGTGAAACTAGAACCCGTTTGCCAGTTGACATTTACCCCCATAGAGGTGAGATGGTTGCCGGGTAGGGTTTGCACCTTAACTGTAGTTGGGAACTTTTGTTCTAATTGCTGTGCCAAAGAGAGGATTTCATCGATATCGTCATCAAAAAATCGAACTAATAGGTTCCGTTCGGTTTTATAGTTGCGATCGACCAACTGCTTGGTAGCTTCGGGCGAAGGTTCAAATTCCATGCCAGAGATTTCTGGAATTGTACCCGTCAGTTGTTTAAAAAAGGGAATCGATTGATTGGCGCTGTAGTTGTTGTAGGAAATAAAGATATTTCCCGCTCGCTCTGGGTTGAGCAGACTATCGATTAGCAAATGGATTTTGCAGCCCATACTATGACCAACGCCAAACACAGGAAAGTAATCGAGGAATAATTTACTCTTTACCTTTCTAAAGGAACGATGGGCATCCATGGCAATTTGGCGATGGTCGAACGTACTATTTGTGAATGGTGTGGCAACGATCACATAGCCAGTATTTGCTAACTTTTCGAGCACGCGCCCGTAGCTGACATGAGGAGCCGCTGCAAAAAAAGCCCCACCCAAAAAGTGAATGACTGCTTTAGGTGCTGGGGGTGCAATTACCCAACTCTGCTCAATTTGTCTCCATTCCATAGACTTATGCGACTGAATCATGATTGCTCTATTCTAGCTAACGTAGCTTTGCATAGAGGTTGGTTATCATTGGTGTTTTCATAGGAAAAGAGGCTGGACAACGTTATCAGCGTTACTTCAGCCCCAAATTCTTTTGTCATCAATTCGTAATATGGATGCAAAAGCATAGGAATTTATTTCCTATGCTTGCTGTAGATCCTTATTCTTGCTGCAAGTACAGTGCGATCGCTGCTTCTACAATCTCTTTCATCGACTTGCCGCGACTGGCAGAAGCTTGTTGCAACTGTTCGTAGATATTGGTCGAGAGATTGACGCGATGACGCTGATCTTTGGGTTTTGAGGATTTTGATTTTGGCTTTTCGTCAGACTCAGAGATTTCGGGCACATAGCTAGCGGAGAATGCTTGTAAGTCGGCGATGCCCTTGCGATCGCAAAAATCACCAAAGCCTTCACCTTCTAGGCGATCGCGTTTAAAGTAGACAAACAGAGGCTCCAAACCAGATTCTAGTTTGTCAATATGCAGGCGCTGCACGTAGGGTTGAGCCAGACGCGTCGAGTTAAAACTTCCACCTAGCCAAACTTGATATTCCTTATCAGCACTGCCGACTAGGCCCAACTCTGCCATATAAGGACGAGCGCAACCATTCGGGCAACCTGTCATGCGGGTTACGAACTTCTGATCGCCTAAGTCTAATTTCTCTAGCAAGGCACGAATGCGTTCGATGACGCTGGGCAAGATTCGCTCGGACTCTGTAATTGCCAAACCACAGGTGGGGAAAGCTGGACAAGCCATCGAGTAGCGAGTGAGCGGATCGATCGCCTCAGGCGAAAGAATTCCATACTGGTCAAGGATCGATTGGATTTTTGCTTTTAAGTCTGGTTCAACTTCGCACAACAGTAGGTTGTGATTGGGGGTGAGATACATCGGCAAGTGGAAATGCTCGGTGATTTCTCGCAGGGCAGTTTTTAGTTTTAAGCCTTCTCGATCTAAAATGCGACCGTTCTCAATGGAAATACCAACAAAATACTTGCCATCGCCCTGTTCGTGCCAGCCGAGATAGTCTTTATACTCAAACTCAGGCAGAGGTTTTGCGGGTTGCAAGGGCGTGGGGTAATAGTCTTGCAAAATCTGGGTGAATTTTTCCACACCCCAATCATTCAATAGATATTTAATCCGAGCATGACGACGGTTGTGGCGATCGCCATAGTCCCTTTCTAGGGCTACGACAGCTTTGATCACATCATAGATTTCGGCAAGGGGGACAAAGCCGAGGCTGTCAGCTAGCCGCACGATCGTGGCATCGTTGTTATGACTGCGACCCAAACCACCACCGACATAGAGATTAAACCCTTCTAACTCCTGTTGCTCGTTGGTAATGACAACTAGGGATAGATCGTTTGTGAATAGATCGACGGAGTTGTCACCGGGCACAGCGATCGCAATTTTAAATTTGCGCGGCATGTACTGCGTGCCGTAGATCGGTTCGGGATTGTTTTCAATATTCGTATTGACTTTGCCTTTACCCGCACGGTTTCTGGCTTCTGTCACTTCAGGATCTTCAGAAGTTAGGGCTTTTTCGCCGTCTAGCCACACATCATAATAGGCTCCAGCTTGAGGAGCGAGCAGATCGGCAATTTTGACGGCATACTCGCGCGCAAACACATATTCGGGCTTGTGTTTAAACGGTGCGGGTGGAGCCATAACATTGCGATTGATATCGCCACATGCGCCAACGGTCGATCCCATGCTGTGGACGATATCGGCGATGACTGTTTTGAGATTTTGTTTGAGAATGCCGTGAATTTGAAAACCTTGACGGGTAGTTGCCCGTAATGTTTGGTTGCCGTACTTTTCAGAAAGTTGGTCGAGGGTAATATAGAGTTGCCAAGGAATAAAGCCGCCAGGACTGCGCGTCCGCAACATCATGCTGTAGTTTGGCTCTTCACCTTTGGCTTTAGCTCGGTCGAGATCGCGTTCTTTTTGCTGATATGAACCATGAAACTTAAGAATCTGGGTTCCATCTTGACTGAAGAAACTATTGCCGTCAGTCAGTTCTGCGTCAATGGGTCCCCGCAAGAAATTACTCTTTTGTTTTAGTATCTCTACCTTTGATACTTTCACAGTGTTGGTCATGGCTCAGCCGTAAAACATATAATTTGCCTTGCCTATTATAGTCCGATAAGCCCACAGGGATTTCGTGGAAATTTTAAAGAAACTAAAAAAACGAACAAATTACGGCATTATTCATCCCGATCGCAATCGCCGACTACTTTTTGACCAAGAAAATTCCTTTCCTATCAACTTGTTGTAATACTTGTCCGTTCGGTGAAATTACAAACTCAATCTCTTGTGCCGAAATATTTTCTCTATTCCGATCGCCGATCGCAAAAGCTTCTTTGGGGAGAAGTTGCAAGGAGTTGCCATCTAGATAAAACTCACCTTTTGCTTTAAGTCGGACTGGCGATCGCCGCGATCGCTCGGGATCGGCGCTGATGAATATTATTTCCGACTCAAATGTCCGATCGCTATTTAACCAAAGGCTAAATTTAAAATTTACAGGAGTCCCATCATCGAATGTAGTGAACCCCTGAGGAATAGTAGCCAACGTATATTCACCTGCCAGCGATCGCGCCGTAAATTTATCAGATACTCTATCCAGTGTTTCAATTGTCTTCGGCATGCTTACTGCCGAAGTTGTAACAGATGCGATCGTGGATGGTGTAACTGAGAAAGCTAGAAGTAAAGATACAACTGGGATCATGATTTTAAAGGTGTGAAGTTTAGGGTTATTCGTAAGGCTACCCTTCTTTTATTTAAGATCTTTTCTGATAAAAGAAATTCCTGCTTGACCTTCAGGTTTTAACTCTTTACCATCAGTAGAAATTGTGTATTTATCGACACTTGAAGTCACCTTGTCTTCTTTGCCATCGGTCATTGATGATTTGACTGTTAATAGTGCCACATTTCCTTTTACTTCAAACATACCTTTGACTTTGATTTCGCTCCGCCTAATTCCAGTCCCGTCTGGAGATGCGCCAGAAATCATGAGCTGCCCTTCAAAAGTACTGTCAGCTTTAAGAACGATCTTACCTGTAAATTCTTTGATGCCAGCTTTTTTCATTTCTTCTTGTGTGGCATTTGTGATAACAAGGGTATATTCGCCCGCTAGAGATTGAGGGGTAAGCTTTTCGGATGATTTATTAAGCGCATTAATGTTGTCTGCAACAGCGACCATAGTAGGCGACGGAATGTGCTTTGCTACCGTTGAAGCTGATTCGATCGTAGTAGGCGTGAGGGAAAAAGCAAGTACCAGGGCTATGGCAGGAATCATGATTTTACGAATATGAAATTTAAGTTCATAAGTCAAGCTATCCCTTTTAGTTCTAAAAAACAACCCAAATCTTTAGTTCTCTGGGGGATTTTGTTGAAAGGGATAGCCAGACTACAGGAATGAACGAGCCTCTTTAGAACGCGATCGCAATGCTACAAAGACTCAGAGTCAAGGCATCTTGATTATTTCTTGACAAAAGAAATTCCTGTTTGAGCTTCAGGTTTTAACTCCTTACCATCAGCAGAAATCGTGTACTTGTCTACATTAGGAGACGCCTTTTCTTCTTTGCCATCTGCCATTGCTGATTTGGTGGTTAAAAGTGCCATATTTCCTTCTACTTTAAACTCCCCAGTGGCTTTGAGTTCGCTGCTCTTAGGTGCTGGTGGTGTAGCTGGTGTGGGCTCCTTGGGATCGGCAGGAGGTGTACCAGCAATCATTAGTTGCCCTTCAAAAGTACCGTCAGCCTTCAGAACGATCTTGCCCTCAAACTTTTTAATACCCGATTTCTCCATTTCTGCCTTTGAGTTGTCACTTACAACCAAGGTATATTCACCCGCAAGAGATTGAGCTGTAAAGGTTCCTGATGAAGTAGAGGGTGAAGCCGAAGCACTAGGGGAAGTAGAGGGTGAAGCACTAGGGGAAGTAGAGGGTGAAGCCGAAGCACTAGGAGAAGTAGTTGCTGGAGGCGATGCTACTGGAGTTGTCGTAGGTTGACAAGCGCTTACAAGCATTAGCAACGCCACAACAGGTAACGCAGCCTTTTGGATTAAATATTTTGGCATCGAGTTAGACAAGCGGTTTAAATATTAAGTGACCTTTACATATTACTGACTTAGTTGGCGATTCACAATTCATCACAAATGCCAACAGGTAGTATCGAAACCATGAAGAATACTTATGCAAGCAGATCGGCTACAAATTGGATGTCATTTAATTTTCATTCCAAAGAAATGTCTCGATCGCAAGAAAGTCAAGAAGCTGAGAAGCAATTAACAATTATTTCTTAACAAAAGAAATCTCTAATTGATCGTTAGCATCAGGTTTTAGCACTTTGCCGTCAGCAGAAATTGCGTACTTAGCGGGAGGGGAGGGTTTGTCTTCTTTGCCATCGACCATCCGAGATTTTCCAGTAAGAACCACAATATTTGCTTCTACTTTAAAGTCACCTTTGGCTTTGATTTCACTCGTTGTGGGTTTTGTTTCTTTAGGATCTGTGCCAGAAATCTTAACCATTGCTTCAAAAGTGCCGTCAGAATTCAGGACGATTTTTCCCTTAAATTCATTAAGCCCATTTTTTTCCATTGCTTTTTTAGCAGTATCACCAACCATCAAAGTATACTCACCTGCAAGCGATTGAGTCGTAAAGGTTCCTGACGCAGTTGTTGTGGGAGAAGCAGAAGGTGAGGTTGCAGGTCTAGCAGCAGGGGTGGATGCGGAAGGTGAAGCCACTGGGGGTGGGGTTGAAGGTTGACAACCACTCGCCAACATTAGCAATGCAACTAAAGGTAGCGCAGCCCTTTGAATTAAATATTTTGGCATTGAGTTTAGACAAGCAGTTTAAATTTAAGTGACCCATACATATTACTGATTACTGACTTAAAGTTAACGGCTAACAATTTATTACAAATCCTGAGAAATTCGTCATATATATTTTAGAAACATGCGATAAACAGTAAAGAATAATTGCGCGAGTCAGCACACCAGCTCAAATGCCTATTAGGCTTAAAACTCAGAGAATCTAGCGATTAAACAAGAGTAGACAAATATGAAATTGGCTTATTGGATGTATGCAGGGCCAGCCCACATCGGTACACTGCGCGTCGCCAGTTCGTTTAAGAATGTTCATGCCATTATGCACGCCCCTCTAGGAGATGACTATTTCAATGTCATGCGCTCCATGCTAGAAAGAGAGCGTAATTTTACCCCTGTAACCACTAGCGTGGTCGATCGCCACGTACTGGCAAGAGGATCGGGGGAAAAAGTAATTGACAATATCACCCGCAAAGATCGAGAAGAAACCCCTGACCTGATCGTTTTAACCCCCACCTGCACGTCAAGTATTTTGCAAGAAGACCTCAATAACTTTGTCGAGCAAGCTCAGATGAGTTCTACAGGGGATGTGATGTTGGCGGATGTCAATCACTATCGCGTCAATGAATTGCAAGCTGCCGATCGCACCCTAGAGCAAATTGTCAAGTTTTACATTGAGAAAGCTCGCAAGAAAGGCGATCTGCCAGAAGGTAAAACCGCAAAGCCCTCTGTAAATATTATTGGAATTTCCACCTTAGGCTTCCACAATCATCACGATTGTACGGAACTGAAACGCTTGATGGCAGATTTAGGAATTGAAGTCAATCAAGTCATTCCTGATGGGGCTTCGGTACACGAACTCAAGAACTTACCTAAAGCTTGGTTTAACTTAGTTCCCTATCGCGAACAGGGCATCCTAGCAGCTCAATATCTAGAAGCCGAGTTTGGGACTCCCTATGTTGACATTACGCCTATGGGCGTTGTAGAGACAGCACGTTGTATTCGCAAGATTCAACAAGCGCTCAACGCTCAGGGTGCGAATGTGAATTACGAAGAATATATCAATCAACAAACTCTCTATGTTTCTGAGGCAGCTTGGTTCTCGCGCTCGATCGACTGCCAAAACCTCACAGGCAAGAAAGCGGTTGTGTTTGGTGACAGTACCCATGCCGCTGCCATGACCAAGATTCTTGCCAAAGAGATGGGCATCAAAGTAGTTTGGGCTGGCACTTACTGTAAAAATGATGCTGATTGGTTCCGCGATGAAGTCAGCGAATATTGCGATGAAGTGATCATTACCGAAGATCATGGCTTGATTGGCGATGCGATCGCCCGGGTCGAACCTTCGGCAATCTTTGGAACCCAAATGGAACGCCATGTTGGCAAACGCTTGGATATTCCCTGCGGTGTTATTGCGGCTCCCGTTCACATTCAAAACTTCCCGATTGGTTACAAGCCTTTCTTAGGTTATGAAGGCACAAATCAAATTTGCGATTTGGTCTATAACTCCTTTACGCTGGGAATGGAAGATCACCTCCTCGAAATCTTTGGCGGCCACGACACCAAAGAGGTCATCACCAAGGGCATCTCTGCTGACTCGGATATGAACTGGAGTAAGGAAGCTAAGGCGACATTACAACAGATTCCTGGGTTTGTGCGCGGTAAGGTCAAGCGAAATACTGAGAAGTTCGCCCGCGATCGCAACATCAGCGAAATCACCCTCGAAGTGTTTTATGCCGCGAAAGAATCCGTCGGAGCTTAAATTCTAGGCTGGACTGTTTTTTAGCCCTCTCATTCTCAACTCGGGAATCAGGGGGCTTTAATCTTGGAAGATGCTATATGAGCGATCGTAGATAGGCAGTTTATCTTTGTTCGCGAATTTATGAAATTTTAAGATCGGCACGTCATTTTATGAGAATGATTATCAAGCATTTGGCTTTCGATTGGGTCAAAAGCCAAATGCTTGAATTTACAAAATGAAATTCGACTCTCGATCACTAATTTAAAGGTAATTTCCCTATGCTGCCCCTCATCTGGGGCAAAGTTAGTTATGAGCGATCGATTTGCTATTTCAACTCAGCGCAGTTTAAATCCGGGCGTAAATTTCTTGCCCCATTTAAATAAACATGCTGAATCTCGTCTTGCTCTTGGGTCGTGTTGATATGCAAAAGTACGCGAATACAGCGTGGCAGACCACCTTTTACAACCATTTGCTGTACGTCAAGCAGGGGTACATGCTCCCAATTGGGGCGAGATCGCGCGATCTGGGCAGGAAACACCACGTCAATATCAGGCGTAACTGAAAAAGTTGCACTGACGATCTCATGCGGATCGAGTTTGTTATGAACTTCGATCGCTGTCATTAGCTCAAGTACAGCTTTCTGTACCGATGCCATCGTATTGTCTTCCACTGTTGTGGCACCACGAACACCACGCACTCGCCAACCCACGTTCTTACACCATTCCTAACTCAAATGACCACGATCGACCTCGATCATTATATTTGGTCTAGCACTTAATGCGATCGCTACATGCATTTTGTAGATATTTTTTCTAATTCCTGAACGAAAGTTGACGCTTAAGCAGCCTGTCAAAAATTCAAGCACAATTTGGTTAGGGGCAATCCCCTATATTTTTCTTGGTTCTTTGAATGAACGCAGGTGCGATCTGAGTAGCCCAGACAGGATTTGAAGAAGTTGCAAAAAAATGAACCTTTCGATCGCCTGCTTCTGTCTAAACAAAGGTAAGCACTCACACATGTTCCAAAAGGAATTTACACTATGTTTCGTAATCTAAATCGGGGTTTGGCGATCGCAGTTTTATCCGTAACGCTAGGGGCAGTGGCCATTCCTAGTATTGTTGCGGCTCAATCTTCTTCCACACCTAGCTCTCAGACTACAACGCAGCAACATCACCGAGGTGGTGGATGGAAACAACTCAACCTCACTGACGCTCAAAAACAACAGCTCAAGACGTTGCATGAAAACACCAAACAGCAGGTTCAAGCTGTTTTGACCGACGATCAACGCGCTAAACTTGCTGCGGCAATTCAATCAGGCGATCGCAAGGGGGCATGGAAATCGCTAAATCTCACAACTGAACAAAAGCAGAAAATCCGTGACATTCGCAAGAGTTCTAAAGAACAAGGTCTGGCGATTTTGACACCCGAGCAAAAGGCTCAACTCGCACAAATGAGAGCCGAACACCACCGTAAGTAATCTCTTTTGGGGATTCGTATCCTTGCATGGTGCGAATCCCAAAGGATATTGTAAGCGATCGCCAATCGAATTAGGAAGAGATACAGAAACTGATTTCTGCTATAGGTGGCAGGAAAAAGTTAAAGCCGTCTCAATCTCAACTTCATTAAATCTCAAATTTTGGCAAAATCATAGGAGAGAATGAAGCTTTTAGATAGTTAGAGGTGTCTGAAATGTAGACAGTATCAACTATCTATAGGTTCATGCCATGAAAGTTATACCCATTGTTTTACTCGGAACTACGCTGATCGGTGCTGTTCTTGCGTATAATCCCAATGCTGCCTCAGCAGATGAGAACTCCTATCGTGGAAATACCCAACAGCACAGCCAAGTCTATAGAGACACAGACCGCAACCAATCCTTTAGAAGCACAGATCGCAGGGAAGTACTTCGTAGAGAAGAATATCGGAGAGAAGAACTTCGTAGAGAACAAGCCCGTAGGGAAGAACTTCGCCGAGAAGAATATCGGAGGGAAGTAGCTCGCCGTGAAGAAGCTCGTAGAAGAGAAGAGGCTCGCAGGTATGAAGGGCACAGACCTTTGCTAGGCGTCGTGCTTTCACTGCCACGATAGCCGTCGTGTTTCGTTCCACGATCGCTATAATCCTCTAGATGCTGCGCGCGATTGGGGATTTTGCGATCGCTTGGTGGGTGTATCCATGCAGGAATTTTCTGTCGCCCGTGATGCGAGGATGAAGGCGTGGATACATTTACGCATTTTAGCTCTAGATGCTTTCGGATTAAACTCAATTCCCTTGTTGTGCGTTCAGTTTAGAAGCAAAATCATCATCGACCACGATCGTAACATCTGAATAGATATCTCCAGTTGCCGCAACCTGTATCTCCCCTACAGTAATTAAGTTTTTGACCAAATCCGCAGCTTCGGTATTACCTCGTTGGGCAATAATCTGGGTTTTACCAGCGGTTTCAGATCTGAAATAGGTTTCATGATCGGTAATGTAAACATTGCCAAATCCCTGCTTCTTTAAGAAAATTACCGCAAGTTTCGCAACTTCTGGATGTTTGGTGGCATTGGCAACGGCAATATTTAACTGATTTACGGAAATCGGACTGCCATTGTGACTTGCTTCCCTGTAACCAGAAGCATTTTGACTCGTTTCCGTATGCTCAGAAGCGTTGAAATATTGGGCTAGGATCTTAGATCCTGCCTGACGGTCTTCAATCCAATAGCTCAAAGAATATTCGTTCTTACTGCTAAATCTACCGGGTAGCATCAGAAACTTATTTTTATTGCGATCGCTAGTCAATGCAGTTCTGAGAAGTGCCAGCATTTCATCCAAAGATAGATCGGTGTCAATATTTTGTTGAGCAATTTGCAAAATGTCGGGCAACTTTGAAATGTTTTCAGGCTTGGTCATGGTTTGAAGGATTGTCTTGATCACTTCTTGCTGTCGCTGCACGCGCCCAATATCCCCTAACTCGTCATGGCGAAAGCGAACGTACATTTGCAAATGCCGACCGTCCAGCTTTTGTTTCCCTGGTTTAAAGTGGATATACAAATGTTGGGAGTCATCGTTATAGTCCATTTTCTTGGGAATATCTACTTCTATTCCACCTAAAACATCGACCAACTTCATTAATCCATTGCGGCTGATGCGGATATAGCGATCGATCTGAAGAACCGCACCTAGATCGTGACTTACAGTTTGGGCTGCCAGTAATGCTCCTCCTTGGACATTAGCTTGCCCTATTTTTGCGACACTTCTGCCGGGAAGCTGCACGAGCGTATCTCGTGGAATCGATAGAACGTGAAGCTGCGCGCTTTCTGGCAAAAATCTGACGAGAAGTAGGGTGTCGCTGGGACTGAGGAAAGCTTGCTCAGAGGTAGTGTCGGTACTTAATTGTGGATTCTTCGAGTCATCATCGTTATCAATGCCTAGAATCAGAAGATTCACAGGATGCGTTAAAGTTGCTGGCAGAATATCGGTGAGGCTTTGTTGGCTATTGGGTAGATGTGTAGAGGAAGAATGCTGTCTGAATGGAGTCAGAGAAAGTATTGCTCTAAATCCCATGCCGCAACATAGAGATACTAGTGCAATGCCTATAAAAAAAAATGGTTGTCGTACGAGATTTTTACGCTTTGGATGACTAGATATCTTCTGATTCTTTTCCTTATTCTCCATCAATTATCACTCACATTTTATTTTCTAGCGTTTTTGGAATCAATATAAAGACTGAATCACAAATATCTCTAGTAGATTATACTTATTGCCTTTATAAAATGAAGCTTATTTCTAAAATTATTTCTAGCACTATTTGTTAGTGCTAGTGAAGCTTTGAATAACTATAGTTCGATCAAACTGAGAATCTTACTTAGCAAACCATCGAACCAACTTTCCCCTATTATTAAGCGAATACGTCTGATGACCATATATGCTTCATTCTTTTTGGATAGCTGCTGCTTGCACTGATAATAATGCTGTTAATCTAGATTTTGTCAACCTCGATTGGTTGAGTATTATTTTTCTCGGAGTAGTTCAGGGCATCACTGAACTTTTACCGATTAGCAGTACAGCACATTTACGAGTCGTACCCAGCCTGCTAAGATTGCCAGACCCTGGCTCAGCATTCTCTGCTGCAATGCAGCTAGCAAGTTTAACCGCAGTGCTTGTCTACTTTTGGCAAGATATCGTTCGACTCTTGGGCAGTTCTTTTCGTGCCGTAATCAAAAGAGACTACAGTTCCAGATCGTTTCGTCTAGTATTAGGACTGATTGTAGGTACGATTCCAATTAGTCTGGCTGGGTTACTCCTCAAAAAAACCTTGGATTCCTGTAATTCACCTTTGCGAAGTTTAGTGGTGATTGGTGTAGCATCAATCGTAATGTCTTTGCTACTTGCGGGGGCAGAGAAATGGGGGAAAAGGCAAAGGAATTTCAGGAAGCTTACATTACTTGATGGAGTTTTAGTAGGCATTGCCCAAGCATTTGCGTTGGTGCCTGGGGTGTCAAGATCTGGTTCTACAATTACAGCAAGCCTATTATTAGGAATGGAACGCGAAACTGCGGCGAAATTCTCTTTTCTATTAGGTTTACCTGCAATTATTCTTGCAGGGGTGTTAGAAATCGCGACACTTTTCAAGGCTGGTTTAGATCTTCATGGATGGGGAATTCTCTTGCTGGGCTTAACTTCTGCTAGCATTTCAGCCTTTCTGGCAATTTTTGGACTTTTGCGCTATTTAGAAAAGCACAGCACATGGTTTTTTGTTTGGTATCGCTTGCTTTTTGGACTAATGCTTCTAAGCTTTGTGGCTTTGGGCTGGCTCAATAACTAGATAACGTTTGCGGATGTTAAAGGAAGAGTTCGTAAATACCGATCGCGATCAAAACTAAACCAGCTATCTGTTGTGACAGCGTTCCTAACAGCGAACTGAAATATTTTCGCGATAGTTTTTGCCCGATCGCAATCGTAACGTAACTAAATATACCAATAGCTCCAGAGGTAAGGAGAGCGTTGTATCCAGATAGGCTTGCGCCAATTCCCCCTGCGATCGCATTGAGGGAAAGAGAAATACTTAAAAGAATCGTTTCGTTTCTTTGAACGGGATACCAAGCTATCAAATAATTATAGGTTGCAGTATTTTGGTTTACTCCTGTTGGTTGGTTTGCTACATTTTGGTGATGTCTACTTTGGACCTTTGTTTGTCGGGAGATCTTTCCTCGCAAGAAGTTTCTCAGTCTGAGATAACTGGGGAGGAGCAAAGGCTCCCAACATACCCAAATACCAACCCCAATGATAATCAATGCGCCTAAAGTGTTTGCCACCTGTATAGGCAAAATGCGCTCTAGCCATTGTCCGAGTATCATGGATAAAAGTGTGAGTCCCGCAGAAATTAGCGCAATGACTAGATTAGAAAGAACGGGAAAATAACGTTGGCGCAATCCGTAGGCAATTCCAACACCAAGGTTATCTAAATTTGCCGCGATCGCCAAAAGCAGTATTAGCAGGAATTTATCGATAATCATGTGGTGATATTCAGTATCTTCAGAAAAAGAGGATCTTCCTTGGTGAATAGGTTATGAGCATGAATTGAGTGATTTACACACTTTGCTTAATGTACCCTAAGATTGACTAGAAGATGTCAAGGGGCGATCGCATTGGAATTTGAGCGCTAAATATAATGGAAGATCGCATCACCAAACACAAAAAATCACCTGGCTATGCGAACTAGGCGATCGAGCCAAATGTTTGAGGTTAATCGATATCTGCTCAAGCCATCTCGTGCAGATACGACTGCATACATTATATTCAGATGAAGGATTGATAGACTCCTTTGATCGTCGCCCAGTCTTTCTCACCAAGCGATTTGCAAATAGTTTAAGGATGTACTTCTATTGAATAGGAGAAAGCACCCAAGGGGGAAACTTGGGTGGCTGCGTAAGAGTCGTGAAAAGGGCGTTTTCCGCTCCTACTAAAATTATCAAACCCCATAAGAGATTGAATAGGGAAAAAAGTCATAAAAAACAGAGCAAAAAATAGTCGTTAGAACTGTGCTCTATCAAGTCTCACCTTACGCTGGGGTTTAAGGATTCTTACAAAAGTAAGTTATGCAACTTCAAATCTAGAGATACCATGCTGCATGGATCGTAACAATATCATCTATCAAATTAAATTTGTAAGAATCCCAAGAAGACATCAAGGAATGTCACACAGCAAATGATTTCTTGAGCGACCGAATATACAACTTCGATTTTCAGCGCAAAATCATTTTGCTAAGACTGAAATCTAAAGGTTATCCAGTGTTAGTGGTTATCCTGAGCAATACCTTCATTAATGGCTTGAATCGCTCGATCGATCAGTTGAATTGCTTCGACACGTTTACCATTGTAATCGTGAGCAGCCCTTCTTAGATCTTCACGAGCCGCTTCGAGTTTACGCCTAGCAGCAACCATATTGGGGTGTCGTTCAGCGGCAACTAAAACCGTTGTAGGCTCTGTAGCAGTAGATGTTTCCGTAGGCATTGCACGGCTCGCTAAAGGCATGGCTACCATGCCTAACAATAATCCCGAAATTCCTGAGGCAACAATTGATTTTACATTCATGATGATTTATTCCTCGTATAGAAATATTGAAATTGCAGTCATCGGTTAAGACTACTTGCCATCAAAAATGGTTCATTGAGAAAATAGCAAAGATCTTTGTACCGAGATCCTTGAATCATTGACAATCGTTAGGTAGATCGTAAAAGGTCAAGCTATTAAACTTCTTTTTGTGGAAAGAAAATATGGCGTATTTTCGTTTTAGGGTGACCGAGTTTCTTTCTCCATGCTTCCATATAGGTATAAAACACAGGCGTAAGATAAAGGGTCAAGATTTGCGAGAACACCAGTCCACCCACGATCGCAATTCCCAAAGGACGACGGGCTTCCGAACCTGTGCCAGTGCCTAGGGCGATCGGTAATGTGCCAATCAAGGCTGCCATCGTCGTCATCATAATTGGACGAAACCGCACGATACAGGCAGCATAAATCGCATCCCTAGGACTCTTATTTTCCTTGCGCTGCGCCTCGATCGCAAAGTCCACCAACATAATCCCGTTTTTCTTGACAATGCCCACCAATAGAATGATTCCGATGAAGGAATAGAGGTTCAGCTCTACCTGAAACACCCACAGCGTCAGCAATGCCCCAAAACCTGCCGAAGGCAGACCCGATAGAATTGTGAGTGGATGAATGAAATCCTCATAAAGAATTCCTAGGATCAGGTAAATTACGATAATAGAGACGACCAACAGCCAGCCCAAATCGTTAAAAGAACTGCTAAACACCTGCGCCGAACCCTGAAAGCTCGCTGTCACAGTGTCTGGTAAAACCTCCTGTGCGACCTGTTTAATGGCTGCGGTGGCTTCGCTCAAAGATGTGCCTAGCTGCGTATCAAAGGAAATCGTGGCTGAAGGTAGTTGCGCCAAGTGGTTAACGGTGAGCGGCCCCACACCCTGCTTAATCGTAGCGATCGTGCTCAAGGGAATCGCTTTACCATTGCTAGCCCGCACGTAAACCATCGATAGTGCCGTCGGATCGCGTTGGAACTCTGGCTTCAGCTCTAAAATGACGTAGTACTGGTTGTTGGGTGTATAAATTGTGGAAACTTGGCTGGAACCATAGGCATTCCCAAGGGTTTTCCCGATTTGGGCAGCGGTAATACCAAGGAGAGCCGCTTTGTCATGGTTCACCTGTACTTCTATTTGAGGCGTTCTGAGTTGCAGATCGCTATCGACCCCCCGCAACCCAGGTAGGGTTTTGACCTTATCGATCATGCGAGGAACGGCATCCCGCAAATCCTGTAAGTTAAGGCTTTGCAGGGTAAATTGGTAGGTGGAATTGGTTTGTTGTCCACCAATGGGAATTGCTGGAGGCGATCGCAAAAATGTCTGAAGACCAGTAACGCGGCGTAACTTTGGCGTTAGTTCCTGAATTACTTCATCGGCACTGAGCGGTCTTTGGTTGCGAGGCTTTAACCGAATTGTAATTCGCCCACTATTGACGGAGGCATTGGGGCCTGATGCACCGACAGTCGAGTTGAGGGCATCGATGTTGGGATCTTTGCGAATAATATCGACGACTTCTTGTTGATGCTTTAACATATCGTCAAACGAGATGTCTTGGGCGGCTTTGGTGTTTGCCATCAGTTGCCCAGTATCTTCTGTGGGAATAAATCCTTTGGAAACTAGAGTGAAAGCATAGAAGGTGAGGAGTAGCAGCAGGAAGGAACAAATCATGGTGATGCGATGATGCTTCAAGACAGGCTTGAGCGTCCATTCATAGATCCTTAATAAACCGTCAAAGCCCCTCTCTAAAAAATTGGAGAAACGGTTTTGCTGATGGTGGGGAGATTTGAGGAAGCGACTACAGAGCATGGGAGTGAGACTGAGAGAGACAAACCCCGACACGAGAATGGCAATACTAATCGTAATCGCAAACTCATGGAATAGCTTCCCAATCAGTCCGCCCATAAAAATGATTGGAATAAATACGGCAACTAAAGAAAGCGTCATCGATAAAATCGTGAAACTGACTTCTTGCGAACCTTTTAACGCTGCTTCCATCGGCGATTCGCCCATTTCGCGATGGCGCACGATGTTCTCTAGTACAACGATCGCATCATCCACCACAAATCCCACCGAAAGGGTCAATGCCATCAACGAGAGGTTGTCTAGGGAATATCCCAAGAGGTACATAGCGGCGAACGTACCAATAATCGCGATCGGCAAAGCCATACTGGGAATCATCGTGGCAGGGATATCTCGCAAAAACAGGAAGATCACCATCACCACCAAAGCGATCGACAGAATTAGCGTGAACTGCACATCCTGAATTGCAGCGCGGACTGTGATCGAGCGATCGTAGAGAATGCCCATCTCAATCGATTGGGGGATTTGTGCCTGTAATGTCGGAAGCATGGCTTTGACAGCATCGACAATCTTGACCGTATTCGCTCCGGGTTGGGGCTGAATTGCTAAAACGATCGAGGGTTGATTGGAAACATTGCGATCGCTAAAAAGATTCGAGACCTTGTTGTTTTGAATGCTGTCGATCACGTCACCTAGATCCCGCAGCCGCACGGGCACACCATTTTTATAGCTGACAATTAATTCACCATAGGCAGCGGCATCATTGAGTTGACCGTTTGCCTGAATGAGATAGCTTTTATCCTTGCCAGACAAGCTCCCCGTGGGTAAGTTAACATTCCCTTGCTGAATCGCCGTCTTGATCTGATCGAGTCCAATTCCCCTTGTGGTGACTTCACGCGGATCGAGCTGGACGCGGACGGCATATTGTTTTTGTCCATAGACCTGCACCTGAGCTACACCATTGATGGCGGAAATTGGCTGGGCGATCGTAATCTCGGCATTCTCATCCACTTCGGAAATCGGCAAGGTTTCGGAATAGAGGTAGAGATAGAGAACTGGAGAAACAGATGGATTGACCTTGCGATAAGTAGGGGGCTTGGGCATATCCGCTGGTAGCTGTCCCGCTGCGGCAGAGATCGCAGACTGGACGTCCTTGGCAGCGGAGGCAACGCTACGACTGAAGTCAAATTGTAAGGAGATATTGGTACTGCCCGTAGAACTAGTCGAGTTAAAGGAGTTCAGTCCTGCAATTTCGGTAAACTGCCGTTCGAGGGGCGCAGCCACCGCCGATGCCATTGTTTCGGGCGTGCCCCCGGGGAGACTGGCAGAGACGCTGATAAAGGGATATTCGACATTGGGTAGAGCGCTGATCGGCAACAGGACGTAACTCATCAATCCAAAGATGAGGATTCCAATCATTACCAGCGTTGTCATGACTGGACGGTTGATAAATAGCTTGGAAAGATTCATGTTTTTTCTGTCCGTCTCTTTTTCTTTCTCGGTATTCCTTTTAAACCCGCTCTACAAAAAGACGCTGCAAACTAAATCCTTTAAGCTTTTTGCGCCATGATTCCATATAGATATAGAAAACGGGTGTTAGGTACAGGGTTAGGATTTGCGAGAACACCAATCCACCTACGACGGCAATACCTAAAGGTCGGCGAGTTTCAGAACCCGCACCAAACCCGATCGCGATCGGTAGGGTTCCCATCAGTGCTGCCATCGTCGTCATCATGATTGGGCGAAATCGCACCAAACAGGCTTGATAAATTGCTGCTGCGGGTTTTAGGGATTGAGTTCGCTGTGCTTCGATCGCAAAGTCCACCATCATAATTCCGTTTTTCTTGACGATACCCACGAGCAGAATAATCCCAATAAACGAGTAAACATTGAGTTCGACTTGGAATATGATCAGCGTCAGCAACGCGCCAAAACCCGCTGAGGGCAAGCCTGACAGAATCGTAATCGGGTGGATAAAATCCTCATAGAGGATTCCCAGAATTAGATAGATTACCAGAATTGCGATCGCGAGCAGAATTAATAAACTCGGTAACGAACTCTGAAATACCTCACTCGCACCCTTAAAACTAGTACTGATACTCTCTGGAATCGTATCGCGAATTAATTGTTCGATCTGTTGATTCGCCGTTCCCAAGGCTACGCCGGGTGCTAAATTGTAAGAGATCGTGGCAGCATTCATCCTTCCCGCATGGTTGACCATCAGAGGCGCAATCCCTTGGGAGATAGTAGCAAAGGTTTTGAGCGGTACAACTGTACCATTGGTAGAGGTGATGTAAAGCGACAGCAAGGCATTGATATCCTGCTGAAACTGCGGTTCCAGTTCGAGGATGACTTGGTACTCGTTGGTGGCAGCATAGATCGTGGATACCTGATAGGCTCCATAGGCGCTTCTAAGCGCATTTTCGATTTGTTGGGCTGTGATGCCGTGGGTTGAGGCTTTGTCGCGATCGATGTTGACTTGGACTTGAGCCGTCATCTGCAAATCGCTATTCACATCTTGGAGTAGGGGAAGCGCTCTCAGCTTTTCTACCAGTTGGGGAACGTACTGCTGCAAAGGCTGTACGTCAGAATTCTGGAGCTCTAATTGATAGAGTCCCGTAGTTTGCGAGGTTCCAATCGGAATTGCAGGCGGATTTTGTAAGAAGACTTGAATGCCAGGAATTGTCGCAAGTTTGGGACGTAACTCTTGAATAATCTCATCGGCACTTAACGATCGCTGCGATCGCTCCTTTAAAAGAATGAATAAGCTACCAGAATTGCTGGCATTTGTTGCCCCACCACCACTGGCATTAGCGCCAATATTGGAGTTTACCGCCTCGACATTGGGGTCTTGACGAATTAGAGCGGCAACTTCTCGTTGGTGCGTTACCAAAGCATCAAAGGAGACATCTTGGGCTCCCTGCGTCGTTCCGATAATTTGCCCCTTATCTTCACTGGGAATGAAGCCCTTAGGTACTGCGGCAAACAGCCCGATTGTCACCGCTAGCAGCACAAACGAGAGAATCATCGTGGTGCGATGATACTTCAACACGATTTTCAGGGTGCGATCGTAGAGGTTGAGAAAGCGATCGAACATGACCTCAGTGGCTCGATAGAGGCGACTTTGACGCGCATGATGGACGGGACGCAGGAAACGACTGCATAACATCGGGGTCAAGCTGAGCGAGACAAAGCCTGAAACCAGAATGGAAACCGCGATCGTCACCGCGAATTCATGGAATAGCCTTCCCAAGAGTTCGTTCATAAACAACATGGGAATAAACACAGCCACCAAGGAGAGCGTCATGGATAGAATCGTAAAACCGATTTCTCTCGAGCCATTTAGCGCCGCTTCCATCGGTCGTTCGCCCATTTCCATGTGCCGCACGATGTTTTCCAGCATGACGATCGCATCATCCACCACGAAACCCACCGATAGGGTCAATGCCATCAGGGACAGGTTATCGAGGGAAAAATCCAACTGGTGCATCACCGCGAATGTGCCGATCAGCGACACGGGCAAAGCCAAGCTGGGGATGACAGTGGCAGATAGATTCCGTAAAAACAGAAAGATGACGAGAACGACTAAAGCGATCGTTAAGACCAAGGTAAACCGCACGTCATCCACTGAGGCGCGAATCGACTGGGAGGCATCGTAAAGGACGCCAATCTGCACGGAATTAGGAATCTGTTCGCGCAATTTTGGCAGCAATTTCTGAATCGTATCGACCACCTGCACCGTATTCGTGCCTGGCTGGCGCTGAATCGTCAGAATAATGGCGCGAGTATTGTTATACCAACTCGCGACCTTATCATTCTCTACACTGTCAATTATTTTCCCCAATTGTTCTAGATAAACGGGTGTGCCATTCTTATATGCCACAATTAACTTGCGATAGGCAGCGGCATCCTGAAGTTGGCCGTTCGTTTGCACCGTAAAGTTCTTATGTTCGCCCGAAAGACTTCCCGTTGGCAAGTTGACATTGCCCTGCTGAATTGCAGTCTGTACCTGATCGATGCCGATTTCTTGACTTGCTAAAAGTTGCGGATTTAGTTGAATTCTTGCCGCATATTTTTGCGAACCGTAAACGCTCACCTGCGCTACACCTGAAATCGTCGATAGCTTTTGGGCTAGGTAGGTTTCGGCATAATTATCTACCTGAGATAGAGGTAGGGTGGGAGAATAGAGGTAGAGATAGAGAATCGGCTGATCGGCGGGGTTGACCTTGCTATAGGTGGGCGGATTGGGTAGATCGTTGGCAAGCTGTCCTGAGGATGCCGCGATCGCAGCTTGTACATCTTGAGCAGCATCGTCAATACTGCGGCTGAGGTTAAATTGCAGCGCGATTTGAGTCTTTCCCAAGGTCGTCGTGGAGCTGAGCGAATCCAGTCCCGCAATACTAGAAAACTGCTTCTCTAGGGGGCGCGTTACTGATGCTGCCATCGTTTCGGGGCTAGCTCCTGGTCTGCCTGCCGTCACCTGAATCGTAGGATAGTCCACACTTGGCAAATCGCTGATCGGCAAGGACTGATAGCTCATCCATCCGAAGATCAAAATACCCGCCATCACCAATGTGGTCATGATTGGGCGACGAATAAATATTTCTGAGAGGTTCATTACTGTCCTCCCACGGGTTTTCCAGATTGACTCGTGCCAGATTGATTGTTGCCAGATTGACTTGTATTAGAGTTCCCCGAACGTGGTTTCCGAGGTTTACCTGTCTTGGTCGGATCTGTGGCTGGCTTGGTGACCCCATTGTCTCCTGTAGAACGATCTCCAGCCGTATTGTCAGGAGCCGCTTTCACCCGTACCTTACTGCCCGTAACCAGATTTGCCTGCCCATCCGTAACGACTTGATCGCCTGGTTTGAGTCCCTTTTGAATCACATCTAGACCATCAATGGTAGCAGTAGCAACCACTGGCACATTGGTTACCGTACTATCGTCAGGATTTACCACAAATACGAATTGTCCGTTTGCCCCATTCTGTACAGCCTGAGCGGGAACCACGATCGCATT
Source organism: Tumidithrix elongata BACA0141 (assembly GCF_036349135.1). Taxonomy (NCBI): domain Bacteria; kingdom Bacillati; phylum Cyanobacteriota; class Cyanophyceae; order Pseudanabaenales; family Pseudanabaenaceae; genus Tumidithrix; species Tumidithrix elongata. Next base: position 42,492 of record NZ_JAZBJZ010000006.1, on the reverse strand, counting down.
CGGTTCTTGGGTTAGCGTCAGCGTCGTATTCACAAACTGACCGGGGAACAACTTCCCTTCGGCGTTATTAAAATCTCCAATTAGTTGAATCGTCCCTGTGGTGTTATCGACGGTATTGTTGATGAAGGTCAGGGTTCCCGAAATCGGGCGAGTATTCCCAGCGAAGGTGACATCGACATTGAGCTTGCCATTCTGCATCCGCTTTTGAATTTCTGGCAGATTCGCTTCAGGGATGGCAAAGGAAACTTGAATTGGATTAATCTGGGCGATCGTGACGAGCGGATTGCTACTATTCGCCTGTACGACATTACCCTCGGTCACGAGAATGTTGCCCACCCGTCCGTCAATCGGAGCATAAATTTGGGTATAGGAAGCCTGAACTTGCACATTTTGATAGGCTCCCTCATCGGTAGCCAGCAATGCCTCGGCATTGGCGATCGCGGCTTTATCACCTTCGACAACGGCTAGGGCATTGGTAATGGCTTCGCGATCGCCTTGTAGTACCGCTTCGGAAACGCGATTGCTAGTGGCATATTGCTGCGCCTGATCTTGGCTGATCGCCCCTTGCTTGTACAGATCGTTATAGCGATTGCTCTGGGCTTGGGCGAGTTGCGCCTGCGCTTCATCCTTTGCTAAGGTTGCCTCTGCCTGCCGCACTAATCCTAAATCTTTGGCTAGGGTAGCTCTTGCCTGTTGTACGGATGCCTGATCTCTTGCCAGTACTCCTTGAGCCTGTTGGATTGAAGCTGTCTGCGATCGATTATCGATCGTGAATAGGAGATCCCCCTTATGGACTTCCTGCCCTTTTTTGAAATACACGCCAGTAATCTGTCCTCCCGCTTGGGGAGTCACTGAAACCGTCGATCCTGCCTGCACATTTCCGATCGCCTGCAATTGAATCGGCACTGTTTTTTGCGTCACCGTTGCTACAGCTACAGGAATAACTTGTCCCTGTCGATCGCCTTTCTTACCAGAATCATCGGATTTAGTGGCTGTAAGTGCTCGAAAGCTAAAGAATCCTACTATTCCCAACAACAATAAACCTGCAAGGGTCAAACCAATTCGTCTTGTTTTTGAGACTTTAGGCCGCAATTTTGACCCATTCTCAGTCAGCTCTTGACTAGAATCCTGAGCCAATGTTTGATTTGGAATATTTCCATGAGAGGAGTGATTGAGGACTTCCTCGTAATTCAATGGAATCTCTAATTGATGTTCGCTCATAACAATTCCTAGGTCATTCTATGTTCGCGTTCATTTAGCCCAGGGATTCCATTCCGAATCCCTACTGTGATTTTCCTGGAGCAGAATCTGGGGTCTTGGCGTAGGATTTTTCAAAAATTATCTGGATTTTGGTTTTCTGCTCGGTAGTCAGATTGAGTTCAGATAGGGCTTTTTGCATCTTCTCGCCTTGCTTCAGCTTTGCTTGCAATTGTTGCACTTGCTCTGGAGTTAAGACTTCCTCGATCTGTTTGCGTCTAGCCTCGCGTCTCTGAGCCCGTTCCGTATCTGTAGGCTTGCCCGTTTGCGAGGTGTCTGAAGGAGTACTTGTGGCTGTAGAACTTGGAGATGGATCGGAGGGAACGCTACTGACTGGAGAAGAAGTTGCCTGCGGTGTTGCTGAGGAGTTTGCCTGCGTACATGCCGTAATGCCACCTGCAAGGAGAATCGTACATATCGCGATCGCGAGGCTCAGTTGTTTTTTCATCTTACAGATCTATTTTGAGACTTGAATAACGAGAATTTCCTTTGGTGTGCCCATCCTATAGGGTAAAGAAAATTTTCACATGACCCAGATGTACTGACCTGACCCGTTAGAAAGTACTGAAGCATTCATGACTTTTTTCCTATGGCTTTGACATTAAAATTAGTCGTAATTCTTCTAGGAATATAGGCAAAAGATTTGGTATATCAATTGCATACCGAACGCAAGTTCGAGTGAATAATTAAGGGGATCTGGGGGCAGAAGCATATATAAGCGTTTCAGGCTTTCTAGACCGAACAGACGTTACCGATTAAGATTGAGAGTAAGCAATAGATTTCCTGCATTCATCATCACTGTGAAATAGCATCACCATGACTCCCTCGACCTATTCATCCTTTCGTCTTTTGCTCCAGTTGGAATGGTTGCTATTGGTCACGGCGGTATTTATGGAAATTCTGCTGCCGTTCCATTGGTCCTTGTCATTATTGCTGCCAGTGCTATCAATTCTGGCTTTTGGACTGATGGGATTGTGGTTGCCCACTGGAGTTTTTAGAAAAAAACTGCTATACACTGCGCTGGAGTTTGGCTTGATTTTACTGCCAGCAACACAAGGGGCTTTATCCTCGCGTCCGCTTTTTCTGTTGTGCCTCGTTCTGCTGATGCGAAGCTGCCTCATCTTTAAACGATTGGGACAGTTGGTGATTTTGACCTTGTCACTTTTAACCTATGGGATCTTACTTTTGTCAAGACCCATCGATCCTGAAAGATATCGAGTCGCTGAAGCAGTCTGGGATTGGCGTCTGAGTAGTATTTTGCTGTTCAGCTTGACGCTGATTTTCGCTTTGCTCTTAATTAACGCTTTGCTTGCCGAGCGAAAAAGTCGAGAAAAGTTAGAGAAGGTCTATCAAGAATTAGAAGCGACCAACCAACAATTGCGCCAGTATGCTCTGCGCATTGAAGACCAAGCAACGCTACAAGAACGCAACCGAATTGCCCGTGAAATTCATGATGGACTAGGACATACCCTATCTGCACAAACAATTCAAATCAACAATGCCCTGCTGCTTTGGCAAACTAAAAATGACCAAGCCTTGACTGCCCTAAAGCAGGCAAAGCAATTGGGCGCAGAAGCCCTGCTAGAAGTGCGGAAGTCAGTTTCTGTGTTGCGATCGAATCCATTACAGGGGCAATCTATGGAATCAGCACTTAAAAGGCTACTGAATGACTTTAGGCAAACCATGGGGATTGAAGTGTCCGATCGCATTCATCTAACCCAATCCCTGCCCTCTGATATCAATACAACGCTCTATCGAATTGTGCAGGAATCCCTGACCAATATCTATAAGCACGCTCAGGCGAAGGCTGTTACCATTGAACTACATCAACAAACGGGCATCATTCACTTGATGATTGAGGACGATGGTAAGGGGTTTAATCCAAATCAAAACACGACTGGATTTGGATTGCAGGGGATGCGAGAACGAGCGACAGCGCTTTACGGTCAATTCATCCTAGATAGCCAACCAGGAGCAGGTTGTCGTCTCTCTGTTGCTTTACCTCTAGCAAATTTTACTGTGGCACATTCCTATGATTCGGATTTTGTTAGTAGATAACGAGCATATTATTCGTCAAGGACTTAGAACCATGCTTGAGTCCAACGACGATCTGTCGATCGTGGGTGAGGCAGAAAATGGGCAAAAGGCGATCGACCAAATTCCCTCATTGCAACCTGATGTCGTTCTGATGGATATTCGGATGCCCGTGATGGATGGCGTTGCTGCCACTGGCGCGATCGCACAGCTTTATCCCGATATCAAAATTCTGATCCTGACCACCTTTGATGATGATGATTACGTGTCGCAAGCGATGCGATTGGGGGCAAAAGGCTATTTGCTCAAAGATACCGAGCCTGACGAACTTGCGATGGCAATTCGTGCTGTGTATAAAGGACATACGCAACTAGGACCCGGCTTGTTTGAAAAAGCGATCGCGCCGACAGCAACATCCATTCCTTCGATTCCCCCTCCATCGGAATTGTCAAAACTCACCCCCAGAGAACTAGAGGTACTCAAGCTAATTGCGGCTGGTGCTAACAATCGTGAAATTGCGGAAGAGTTATTTCTCTCCGAAAATACGGTTAAAAACTATGTCACGAATATTCTCAGCCGATTAAACTTGCGCGATCGTACCCAAGCCGCTTTGTTTGCCCATTCTTTGTTTCAAGATCGCAGTCTATAAATTTAGTCAATTCTAACCAGAGAATTCTCGAATATGTTTCGCGGTGCTTTGAGGTTGTTCGAGGTGGGGCACATGACCGCTCGCTTCGATCCAAATTAGTTGGCTATGAGGAATTACCCTCCGCAAATTTTCAGCATCTTTTGTACCCAGAATCCGATCGCGATCGCCCCATAAAATCAGAGAAGGTGGTTGAACTTGGGCGAGTCTATCTTTAAAAGAGCCATAGCCGCCGCTTTTTGTGAAGGATATCAATGCCTGTTGCCAGTTGGGACAATCTAGGTGTAATGCCGCACAGCAAAGCGCATCAGGTGAAGCAAAACTAGGATTGTAGTAAGCTTTTTCGCTAATCTTTTGACGCACCTTTGGATTGCGCAGGAATTGTGTCGCTATATAGTCCAGTGGAGGAAATAGAAACTTGCCTGCGGTCGCTCCTCCCGTGAATCCGACACTGTCGATCAAAATAAGCTTCTCAACTATTTCAGGATAGGTGAGGGTAAAGTCGATCGCAGCGGCTCCTCCCATCGAGGCTCCCACCAAAGTTACAGGTCTAGCAATTAGGGCTTTCCATGTGGAATATAGATGTGCCTTAATCGCCTCAGAATTGAAGGATAATCCCAAAGGTCTTTCGGTAAAGCCAAAGCCTAATAGATCGATTGCCCACAGTTCGCGATCGCTAGATAGTAAAGGAAGCAGTCTTCTCCACTCTAAAACAGAACTGTCAAACCCATGTAAAAAAACGATGGGTGAGAGATTTCCTCCTTGCTCGATGGAACCTTGATGAACAAAAGCTGTTGTGATCTCCGCTTGGCTTAAGGGAGTTGCAATCTTTTGGAATTGGAGAGAATTTGCCAGTGCGATCGAGGTCGCCTCTGTAAGTTGTTCGATTCCCTTTGGGAGAAAGTAATTAGGCATAAAAATTTTATCGAAGCTAAGAAATGACGATCCAATAGCATCTAGTCATGCATAGGCAGGATAACGCTCGGGATTGTTGGTTTTTTTTCTGATGCTTGCGGTATCAGATTAATGAATCTTGTTTTTTTCGTTCGGAGCAACATAAAATTTTTCTAGGAATGCCAGTTTCCAAGTTATTCGAAATCGTAGCAATAAAATCAATAATGCAACACTTCCACACAAAATCGAGAGTGTAATATTCGTGCCTGTCCATTCCAAACTACCGAGATAATGGGAACCGATTAGGAGCGTGTGAATTACAGCCAAAATCAAAGCTGGTACGGTAAGCAAATGCAGATATCGCCAGTATTTGCCTAGTTTAAGTGCCATGCGATCGAAGCTGGTGAAAGCCGCAGGAGCCATGCATAAAAGCGCGATCGCACCCAACCAAATTCCCCATCGTTGAAAGGGCAGCATAAAAGCGATCGCATCCAGATTCCATTTAAACGAATGTTGAACCATATGCAACGTGTGGGCAATGGATAATATAAAAGCAGTTACGCCCAAAGCCCGACGATAGCGCAGGGGAAATCCCCATAACTTGCTAATTGGACGCGCAACGAGTGCCAACATCAGGCAAAATAGCGCCGCATGACCTGTATAATCGACCATCTCACCCGTTCTCAATAGCGTGAGAATGCCAATAGTAAGGGTTATCCATCCTCCCATTCGGAATAGCTGACTGCGGCGATCGCTACTCAAAAGGGAAGCTGAAATGCCTATCCCTAGCATAGAAGGCAAAGTTCCCACACCAAATGCCAACATCACAATCGCGCCTTTCCAAATATCCCCAGTTTCTGCCGCTTTGAGCTGGGCAATATATAAAAAGCCGCAAGGAATCAGCCCCCACACCATTCCCAAGCAAGCAGGTGTCAGCCAGTGCGATCGCAAGGAAAGTTTAGCCATTGCCGAGCCCAGTCTTTGATGCAACGTTGCGATCGCCATCGGATTAAACAGGGGAATGCGCGGCAGTAAGTCGGGCTTAATTTGCAAAATTCCCATCCAAACCAAAAGGCTGCCCGTAAAAATTGCCAACCAATGGCGCAATTGGCTATCAATGCCTGCTAGTTGACCGCTAGCTACCAGTGCCGATCCTAACGCACCAATCCCTGCGCCCACCAAGGTATAACTCATCAGTCTGCCCAAATTGAGCAACCCATGAAAGTACAGATGCTGCTGCCAAGTTTTCGGAGATGACTGCTTGCCAGAGAGTGAAAAAGCTACGGTCACTGGCCCACACATACCAATGCAATGACCAAAGCTCCCTAAAAAACCTAAAGCAGCAACCAACAGGAAATCTAACACTAACCCCTTCCCGTTGCTACCGTAACCTCAAAATTTAAGACAAATGGGCTGAAGTCAGCACCGGCTTTAGGCTTACCGCTGAGTTGCAACTCGTATCGACCAATGTGAGGGAAAATTACTTCAGCGCCCGGAATTCCTCTATAGCGCTCTGCGGAAGTTGGCTTGAGGGTAGGGAATATAGGCACTGAGCTAAGACGAAAGGGCTTCGTCCTTACTTCTAAAATACAGTCACACTGCTCTAATGGAATTATCTCTCCACCTCGTTTGGTGAGTGCGATCCAAACTTGAGTGGGTTTGCCTGCCACAGGATTATCGTTTGGTTCCAAGTGTATTAGTCCACCCACATCCCCTGAAACTTCTACCTCATGAGCATAGACTTTGGTTGGTAAAACTGACAAAGTAGAAACTGCTAACAAGCATCCTATCCCTAGATTCAAGGGTTGCCAGACAAACTCTTTTACTGAGCGAGAAAGGAAGTTAGAAAGGTTCATAAATACGAATGCATTAGGTAAAGTCTATAATAAAAGCAGGCGAATTGAAGCGGCAAAACATTCGGGATAATTTATAAGAATTCAAGAGATTGGAACTCGAATGCTTTGCCCACTCCTTAAGGTACAATTACACCACAGGCAATTCTAGCCTTGGCATCGACATTCGGGATCGTAGATTTGCCATCAGCCCCAGCATGAATAACGATAGCTGTACCACCCTTTTTGAATAACGCATCTGAGTCCGATCCTAGATCGATTTTCGGTAAAGTTGCAACCAAAAGACCTATACCACCTTCGTCCACAACCATATTGGGTAAGTCACCTGCGGCACTACCATGATCGTGACCGCCATGTTTGTCACCATGCTGATGCATCGGATTTATAACAGTGGCGCTGGCGGGCTTGGGGTTAAAATGCTCTCCAGCAGACATAAAGCTCGGTGGTTCGCACTTACCTACCTCATGAATATGAATTGCATGTTCCCCCTTCGCTAAGCCCTGTACTTGTACAGTTACGCTTACCCCTTCAGCGGTTTGTAAGAATGTGGCAATGCCGACGATTTCTTGCTTGGCATTGATCAACCTTGCGATCGCAATTTTTCTATCTACATCAGCGGAGGAAGCTGAGTTGGCAAGCAATAGGCTACCGATAAGTCCACCAATCAACAATGTAGAAAACTTTCCAAACAATTTATTCATAATGCTACTTTTTACTAGAGTTGCCCGATAAGCTTTGCATACAGCCTTTTATGCTGTCCTGAAATCTTTACTGATGTCAAACGACGGGCTGTCAAATATCAAGATTTCAATCGGGACTTAAAATAATCTTGGTCGATCTGGTGTTGAGACTACGTTCCAACATGTAAGCTAGTTACAACTTGATACTTTAGCTATGACTCCCTTACCTAAATATCGGCCTCGGCAATTAAAGCTAGGACCTTTAGAATCAGAAATTCTCAATATTATTTGGGATCTGAATTTAGCCACGGTCAAAGATATCCTCGATCGCATTTTGGCAGATCCAGATCGCGAACTTGCCTATGCTTCGGTGATGACGGTCTTGAGGCGTCTTCAGCAAAAAGGTTGGCTTAGTTGCCAAAAACAAGGACGTATTTTTTACTGGCAGGTACTCGTGTCGCGCCAAGAAGCCAAAGCCTTAGAGGCCTATCACCAACTCAACCGATTTTTAGAAGTGGGCACAGCCGACATCGTGGCAGCCTTTGCGGATGACCTCGATCAAACCAGTCAGGCAAAAATCGAAGCGATCGCGGCAAGGCTTAAAGCAATTCGTCAAGCAAGGGAGTCGGAATAATGCACCTAGCGATGATTTTGGTTGTAACGTTCTGTGCTTTTGGTTTGCGTTGGAGTTGGTCAACCCCTACAGGTACTGACTTCCTCACTTCTTGGTCGCAACGCTGGCAAAGAAGTCTCATCCTGTTTCTGTTGCCGCCATTGCTGGCGATCGCAACCGCAATTTCTGTGATTCTGATGGGTACGCAAGGACAGATGATTGGCTTGCCAGCGGGTTGGTTTAGCTATGCGATCGCTTGGGGATTTCTCATTTACAACTTTTTTCTGCTCGTGCAACTGATCGTGACAGGCTGGCGATCGCTGCATAAAATCAACACCTACGCACAGGTAGAACTGGGCGGGCAGTCGGTGAGAATTTTAGAGTTACCGACGATGTTTGCCGCTCAGATTGGATTTTGGCAACCGCAACTGGTGGTGAGTCGGGGCTTACTAGAAAATCTTGACGCAGCGCACCTTAAAGCCGTAATCCAACACGAACAGGCTCACCTGCATTATCGCGACACCTTTTGGTTTTTCTGGTTGGGCTGCATTCGTCAAGTTACATTTTGGCTGCCAAACACGCAAGCAATTTGGGAAGAGTTGTTGATTTTGCGAGAATTGCGTGCCGATCGCTGGGCAGCGCAATCTGTGGATACCTTGCTTTTGGCAGAATCCATTCTATGGTTAGTGAGCGATAAGACCGATTCTACTGAAATTTTTTCTGCGGCTTTAAGCCGTTGGACAACCCGCGATCGCCTTGAGGAGAGAATTGAAGCCCTGCTCAACCAACCCGAGTCACCAGTTCAAATTCCATCATGGTCTTTTGCTTGGCTATTTCTGGCTTTCCTTCCTCTCATCTCTGTCTACTTCCATTCTTAAAAGACTTCCTCTCTATTCATCATTTCTATCTGTAATGGATAAAGGTTTCAATGACCGGGCTTTCTTCTAGATCGATCATTGCATTAATCAATTTGGCATATTGAAATTTTTGTAAGTCGTCGATCGTAATTATTTCTGCTCGAATTTTTTGTTGTTGCAGCAATTGACTTCTTTTTGTGCCTTTTAATAAAGGTGTTGCAGGGGTAATCCAATCCCGACCGTCAAAAAACACAATATTGGCGTAGGAAGTATCCGAAATTAAGCCGTTTTTAACGATGAGAATATCGTCGGCTACGATACCTGTTTTCAGGCTTTCTAAGGATGTGCGATCGGCAAATTTATATGGATAATCAATGCGATCGCTGTAAACAATTTGTAAGGTTTTAACTAACTTGATTTGATAGGGGTGAAATTCTATTTTTTCGATTTTATCCCTATATAAAACTCTACATTTAGATATTCCATCTTTTAGATCTGAGGGGATTTGAATTTCACTTTCTAAATCTAGTTTTTGATTGGCACTAAATAATCTTTCCCTTGAGAAATTAAGCCTTTGGTTATGAAATTCGATGTTTTGTAAATTCGAGTTTTTGACTTTAATCGTTTCTAATAATAGAGACATCCAGCGATCCTAAATGATAAATAAGAAGTTTTTCTCTGTCTAGAATTGTAGGGTTAATTCATGCATTGACCCTACACGCAAGCGATTTAGGATCGCTGTATCTTTTAATGTCGATTGAGGTTGAGAAGTGCGGCATTATTGACAAATCGCAAAAAAAATCCCTACTGAATAGGTAGGGATGGAACCGTTATTATCTTTGACTTAACTTAACTGGAGGAAAATGCTATGAGGGCTTACAGGTTACTGAGCCACCAGATCAAGCCATGTCTGGTTAAAACTTCGATGGTAAGTAGAGAGACAAATCCAATCATGGCGAGGCGACCGTTCAGTTTCTCGGCAAATGGTGTAAAGCCAGCACGTTCGGCATCGTCAACATACATCTGAGGTTCGATCGCGTAGTTGTTGAGTAGACCTTGGTCGTTGATGGTAAATCCGCTTTGCATTTGTTTTCTCTGTTTTCTTAACTCTATGAAATAAAGATTAACAATTATTTACAAAAAGCGGATCTAGCTAAGGGGGTGTCTAGTGCTGCGTTTGTCCCATCATAAAGACATACTCATTCCGACTTATCTGCTACTCCTTTTTAATGAGGAGGTCGCAAGATCTCGCCAAGTCCTTTGCTTGCTATGATTCATATGCAACTTCATCTAAAACACCCTTTTCATCAGTGTTGTAATTCAAAATGTTTAAGATCAGCCTGCGCAAACTCATCAAAAAAGAAGGGCGAGCGCTTCTCGAACAATTGCAGAATACTTTCGAGTTAACGATTAGTATTCATGATGTCAATGGTGATGTTTTGTTTGCAAAAGGAAATCCCGCACTAGAGCACAGGCATCTGGTCGCGGTAGAAGACAAAACCATTGGGTGGGTTTGTGGAGAAAATCATGTCGAGACAATTGTCTCGTTGCTAAACTTTCTGGCTAAACAGGAACTGGAGAAAAAACAACTTGGATATGAGGTGCTCGAAGGCTATCGGGAAATGAGTCTAATTTTAAATATGGCGAATAAGCTCTCTCCCTGTATCGATCTTGAAGCGATCGCCAATCTCACCATTCAAGAAGCTACTAAATTAATCCCTGCCACGAGTGCCGCAGTGCTACTGCTTGATTCAGAAACAGGTCTTTTAAAAACCATTGCTGCGTCAGGAGATGCTTTTACCTTAGAAACTACCGTTGCCTTAGGAGAAGGCATCATTGGCAGTGTGACCCAAAATGGTACAGCCGACATTATCAATGAGGTTGCTTCCGATCCACGTAATACATTCCCGCATAACACATTACACAAAGGTCAGATTACGGGCGTGAGTTCGATGATCTGCGTTTCCCTATGCACCGACGATCGCCCAATCGGAGCGATTGCCATAGCACATGACACGCCTATATTTTATTCCGCTAGAGATTTAAAGCTTTTGACAAGAATCGCCTCGCCTGTTGCCCCCGCGATCGGGAACACCCTTCTCCATGCTGAGTTGTATGCCGTACAGGCTGAATATTTGCAGAAACTAGAGATTGAAGTTGCAGAACGCACGAAGGAACTCCGTCAAGAAATCTACGAACGCCATCGCGCCGAGGCCTCATTGCAAGATGCAAACCAGAAGCTCCAGCAACTTGCCGATCTCGATGGATTGACCAATGTCGCAAATCGACGACGTTTTGATGAATATTTATTAGATGAATGGGATCGTGCAGGACGCGATCGCAAGCCCCTTTCTTTAATCATGTGCGATGTAGATTACTTTAAAAAATACAACGATACCTATGGGCATCAGGGTGGTGATGATTGCCTAAGAAAAGTGGCTCAGGCAATGAACCAATCTGCCAAGCGTCCAGCCGACATGGTTTTTCGTTATGGAGGTGAGGAGTTTGCCGTGTTGCTACCAAGTACGGATATGGATGGAGCTATGACTGTTGCCAATCAAATACGGGATAGCGTCAAAGCCCTACAAATCGAACATGAAGCATCTTTAGTTTCCAAGTATATTAGTGTTAGCCTTGGCGTTGCGAGCATGGTTCCCATTATTGATGCCGCACCGACTATTTTAGTTACGATCGCCGATCAGGCCCTCTATCAAGCCAAAAACGACGGACGCGATCGCATCTATGCGATTGGGTAGACAGACTAATATTCCTTTGAGGAATGAATCGCCTTGCCTTTCAGCCACGCTTTGAGAAACCTTGGGAATTAATAACAGCCTGAATTATCGATCTTCCCATCAGGCATTGTTGTATTGCAAAGGATTGCGGCAATGAGCGTAGCTCCAAACATGTTCGCACCGAGAAGATTTGCACCATTGAGGTTTGCACCCGTAAAGTTTGCGCCATCAAGGTAGGCTCCAACAAAGTTGCTACCTTTAAGGTTTACGCCAACCAAATTGGCTCCTTCAAGGTAGGCTCCAGTGAGAGTAGCAAAACTAAGGTTTGCTGACGTAAGGTTAGCTCTGCTGAGATAGGCTTCTCTAAGTTTCGCTTTACTGAGGTTCGCTTCAATCAGAATTGCTTCAACAAGATTCGCTTCAACTAGGTTAGCCTTTTCGAGATTGGCTCCCGTGAGATTAGCAAAACTAAGGTTAGCTCCTCTGAGACTGGCATCTCTGAGATTGGCTCCCGTGAGATTGGCTTCAAAGAGATTGGTAAAGCCCAGATTGGTTTCACTAAAGTTGGCTCCCGTAAGGTTAGCAAAACTAAAGTCAGCTCCTTTCAGGTTAGCTCCAAGGAAGTCCACTTCGCTGAGGTCGGCTTTACTCGCTCTGAACCGCTCTCCCTCTCCACCGTCTGTCTTCAACCAAGCCTTATGTTGTTCTAACTTTTCTTGAATGTTCATTAGTTAAGTACTACGCTGCGCACTAGATCTTTTTTCATCCTCCTAATAAATCTGCTCAACTTAATATAATGAGCAATCTATATATCAGTTAAATATATGCTTCGCATAAACTCTAGATAAATAATTGTACATTTTAATTAGATAAATACAAGGCAATTGCGATCGCACTTCCACAATCCAAACAACCGTAATTTTTTTTGTGACAAAATGCGATCGTTGAAGATTTTTGCAGATTGCTTAAATTTTATCTACACCAAGCTCCTCAAAAATTGCCTTTTAAAAATCAAAATTTAGGTACAACTGAATCTGAAGGTTAAACGAGTTTCTAGGGGTTTTCTTGTAAAGCTTTTTAGGCTTTCCATTTGTTCTTGATGATTTGAGGATAGTCGGCAAAAATGGAATGGATATCCAAATTTTTGAAGCCGATAGTTTTAACCAGAATGAAGGCATGATGGCTCACTTCATTGCAAATGTTATTTTCTGAACCCTATAGCCAGAGATTTAACCCTTCGCTGCAGAAAAAGCGATCTCTTATATCGACGATTTTGCTTGGTAAAAATTGTAAGATGTCTTTGAGTTTTAAATAACCGTTATTCCAGCCCTTGCCCGATATGTCCAGAACCAATAATTGCTATGAATATTAAGACCATACCGACAACACCATTTACAGATCAAAAACCCGGCACCTCTGGACTGCGTAAAAAAGTTACCGTCTTCCAGACATCTCATTATCTAGAAAATTTTGTGCAATCAATCTTTGATAGTCTAGAAGGCTTTCAAGGTCAAACTTTGGTTGTAGGTGGGGATGGTCGTTATTACAACCGTCAGGCGATCCAAATCATTTTAAAAATGGCAGCCGCGAATGGGTTTGGTCGAGTTCTTGTCGGTGCCAGTGGAATTTTATCGACACCTGCTGCCTCCTGTGTAATTCGGAAATACAAAGCATTTGGTGGCATTATTCTCTCTGCCAGTCATAACCCAGGTGGTATAGATGGTGACTTTGGCATTAAATACAATACGGGCAATGGTGGGCCTGCACCCGAAAAAGTTACGGATGCGATTTACGATCGCACCAAAACCATCAGCCAATACAAAATCTTAGAAGCTAGTGACATCGATCTCGATCGGCAGGGAGACTTTCAACTTGGTTCCATGGTTGTCAAAGTCATTGATGCTGTTGCCGACTATGCTGAGCTAATGGAATCTCTGTTTGATTTCGATCGCATTCAGTTGTTGTTAACCAAACTCCCTTTTCGTTTGTGCGTGGACTCAATGCATGCAGTCACAGGCCCTTATGCCCATGCTTTGATTGAAGGTCGTCTCGGTGCAAAAGCTGGCTCGGTAATCAATGGCATTCCGTTGGAAGACTTTGGGGGCGGACATCCCGATCCTAATTTAGTCTATGCCCACGAACTGGTAGAGATTCTATTTGGTGAGAATGCCCCTGACTTCGGTGCTGCCTCTGATGGCGATGGCGATCGCAACATGATTTTAGGTCGTAAGTTCTTTGTTACACCGAGCGATAGTTTAGCAATTCTTGCCGCGAATGCCCATCTCGTACCTGCCTATAAGTCTGGTTTAGCGGGAATCGCCCGTTCGATGCCTACCAGTCAGGCCGCCGATCGCGTTGCCGCTCGTTTAGGCATAGAAGCCTATGAAACTCCTACTGGTTGGAAGTTCTTTGGTAATTTGTTGGATGCTGGCAAAGCGACGCTCTGCGGTGAAGAGAGCTTTGGTACGGGGTCTAATCACGTTCGCGAAAAAGATGGCTTGTGGGCAGTTCTATTTTGGTTGAATGTCTTGGCAGCACGCCAGCAGTCTGTGGAACAAATTGTCACCGAACATTGGCAGATGTACGGACGCAACTTCTATTCGCGCCACGATTACGAAGGTGTGAATGCCGATCGCGCTAATACCCTAGTGGATCAGCTACGAGCTAAGGGTTCTAGCCTCAAAGGTAAACAGTTTGGACAATACGAAGTTCTATTTAGCGATGACTTTAGCTATACCGATCCTGTGGATGGAAGTACGAGTAGCAAGCAGGGTATTCGCATTGGCTTTACGGATGGCTCTCGCATTGTCTTCCGTTTGTCAGGCACAGGCACAGAAGGTGCAACATTACGACTGTATGTCGAGTCCTACGAACCTAACGTGGCTAAGCACAATCAAGATCCGCAAGTCGCCTTAGCATCCTTAATCTCAGTGGCTGAGGAAGTCGCTCAGATTCGGGAATTTACGGGACGCGATCGCCCCACGGTGATTACCTAGAAAATTTCCATTGAATGTGTAGGGGCAGTGCTCCGTGCCTGCCCAATATGCCCAGGGCAACCTCAGGGAATTGCCCCTAATTTCTATTTAAGGGCTGTTTCTGGTTCCAAGGCAGTCTCTTTTATTGCTTCTCTTGCCATCGGTTTTGTAGCTAGGTATAGGTCTAACTGTGCTTCGATTTGATCGCGCACGATTTGGCGATATTCTAAAAAGTGTTCGCCTTGGGCGCAGACCGAGAGATAGCTGGTGACAACATTTGGATAGCGTCTGAGCAAGTCAAATAGATGACTCCAAAACTGGAAACGGGTTTTGCGCACCACACCCTGCCGCCATGCTAGGATTAGCAAAGCCCGAATGGTTACCCAACTTATCCCTGGGCTACCCGCTGTTTTTTCTACTTTTCTGCGTTTTAGCTTCTTATAATCGGATTCGCCTAGGATGAGGAAATGTCGGTAGGTACGATTGAGGAATACCAAGGGATCGTAGAGCGTCCAAAATGCATGAACGTACTCGCGGGCAATATCTTCTAGGGGTCTTGTAGGGGTAAAGTTCATCAAGGTGGCTTGATGCCCATTACTATTATCTGAAATCATGCGTCCTTCTTTAGTGAGGCGATGCCACAGACCTGTGTCAGGTAGAGCTTGCAACATGCTAAACAAGGCGGTAGGAACGGTGGTTTGCTCGACAAATTGCACGATGCGATCGCCAGCTCCTTTTTTCTCTCCATCAAAGCCGATGATAAAGCCTGCCATCACACGCAATCCTGCTCTAGCAATGTTAATCACAGATTCTGAGAGGGGATCGCGATTATTTTGAAACTTTTTGGTAAGGGCAAGACTATCGGCATCGGGGGTCTCTACACCGAGAAAGACCGAACCAAAGTTACACTGCACCATCATCTCCATCATTTCAGGATCCTGTGCTAAATCCACTGAGGCTTCTGTGGCAAAAGAGAAGGGATAATTGCGTTCTTCCATCCAAGGCTGAAGTTCTTGCAGCATCAGCTTGACATTGCGCTTATTGCCAATAAAGTTGTCATCCACCATAAAGATACTGCGTCGCCAACCTAGATCGTAGAGACATTGCAGTTCTGCAAGGATTTGGGCAGGTGTTTTGGTGCGGGGTTTGCGACCGTAGAGAATGATAATGTCGCAAAATTCACACTGGAAGGGACAGCCGCGCGAAAACTGTACGGACATCTCAGCATAGGCATCGCGCTCTAGCAGGTCAAAGCGAGGAATGGGGGTAGCGGTAACATCGGGGCGATCGCCATTCGCACGAATAATCCCAGAGCGATCGCCACGTTCGATCGCTTCTACAAAGAGGGGCAGCGTAATTTCGCCTTCATCCAAAATTAGAAAATCAGCACCTGCGGCTTCAGCCTCTTTAGGCAATGCCGTGGGGTAAGGACCACCGACGGCAACCAACTTGCCTCGTTGTTTTGCAGCTTGAATTTGATCGACGAAATCTTTTTTTTGTACGATCATTGCCGACATGATCACCATATCCGCCCATTGCCATTCTGCCTCGGTGATATCGCGGATATTGCGATCGACCAGTTTAAAGCCCCAGTGCTGCGGCAAAATTGCCGCGACGGTGATAATGCCAAGGGGTGGGAGTTGGGCTTTAAAACCAACCAGTTCTAGGGTTTTCTCAAATGACCAAAAGCTTTTCGGAAACAGGGGATAAATTAGAAGAATGTTCATCGATTTCTATAAAAATGGTTGGCAATGGGAAAGCAGAAAAAGCGACCTTGCTACTAAAAGCAATCGCTCGCGGGGGAATGGATATTTGGATAATTTGAATTTAGTGCGCAAAAAATTGTGTAGATCTGGTGTAGATTTGACTCAGATCTAGGATTTAGGTAGTCTGAATTTTAGATAATGACTTTTAAAATTTGCCTCTCAATTTGGTCCTTACAGAGAGAGGCAGTGTCACCCTACCACTCCGCGCAGGTAGAGTCAAACAAAATCAGCGTATTTTGCTGAGGAGTGGGAGATCAAAAAACGGATGTAAAGCATACTTGCCTTCATATTCATATGAAAGTGAAATTAAGTCATTCTATCTAAAGTACGAGATTATGGGGCTGGGGCAGCGATCGCAGAATATTGCCAGTCATGTTGTGGGGCAGATCGCAAGGTCGGACAGATGCAGATGTTAGCTTTGATCTCATCTCAACAACGGGCAAAGCATTTTTGTTTCTTCCGTTAATTTATGAATTGAGGGCAGCAATCGTGCTGTTAAGGTAGACTAGGTGGCAGGGACAAAGATTCGATCTAGTTTTTTGCTCCTACTTTTTCCATTAGCGATCGCCATTATTTAGCGTGGTAAGTTTTTTACTAATTACAATATTTGTGAACTTGATGCTCGTCCTGGTCGCCATCGTTGTTACAGGATTAGTTGTCAGTAAGGTTTTTAATCCTAGTCGGGGAAGCCGATGGGGCGTGCTTGCGGCTGTGTTGGCAACGTTACTCCTTACGGGCGCATTGGGTTCGCTATCTTATATTTTTTGCGTTGGGAAAGAATGTGCAAATAATGCTGTTCGGATGCCAATATATGGAGCGCTATTGGCGGGTATTCCTGGGGCACTCTGGGGGCAGGAGGTTTGGGCTGATGAAAATCCAACTCCAAGACGATCGCAGGTTATTGTCGGAATCATCCTAGCGACCTTATCAATTCTCTTGTTTTTCTACGTTGTCATCCAAAACTACGAGAAGTAGTCAAAAGGAGCCAAGAAATAGAAGCCCATATCTCGATTTCTTATTCTGCTTCGCTATCTTCATCGGGTCTGAGACTTGCACCTGAATGACCTGTGGTAATCCATAAAACCGAACGCCCACAGTCCCGCACGGTTCGCAACCAGGATTCGGGCGGGTTGGTTGTAGGAACTGTAATGGGTGTGACTGCAATACCTCTGCTACCAAAGACAAAGGCAGCGATCGCCTTAGCACGGGGCATGTGAAAGTCGCCTGTAATCAGATAAGTATGCTGAATTTTGAGGCTGTTAAAGTCATCTGCCAGTGTGGTGAAGTTCGTAACCGTATCGGTGGCGCGGCGATCTAGATGTATCCGCTGTTCGGGAATTTCAGCTCTTTCAAAAATGGTTTGAGCCTCTTCGTCGTTAATACCCGAAGAAAGCCATAGGTCTAGATCGGGATGATTTTTAGCAAACTGAGCCGCAAACTGTTCTCTTCCCCTACCACCCCCTAAAACTAAAATGGCTTGAGGTTGAGGGGCTTGTGCATAGGCGATCGCGAGTTTAATCGGAATGATGCTAGAGAGGAGTAGGAGGATGGCGATCGCGATCGCGACAATGATTAGAATTCTCCTATGTTTCGTCTTAGTGGGTTTCATCAATGCGTAAAAACTTAGAGTAATAACTTAGAGCAAAAACTTACTATGCCAATTGTGCCAATCTTTATAATCCTCCGCCTACTTTGAATCTAAACGTAGGGCTATGCAAATATATTAAGATTTATATAGATAGCCTATAGCCCGTTCGCAAGGCTGCATTCCTCGCTCAAGCGATCGCGTGGGCAAATCATGTCAAAATAGAAGTCCAAAATAAAATCACTCAAGCACATTTGCACAGGAGAATTTAACGGTGGCGGAACAGTTTGACTACGACTTGGTAATTATTGGTGCAGGTGTAGGTGGTCATGGGGCTGCCCTTCATGCTGTTGCCTGTGGGCTAAAAACCGCCATTGTTGAATCTGCTGACATGGGTGGTACTTGTGTAAATCGCGGTTGTATTCCTTCTAAGGCATTGTTGGCAGCGTCAGGACGCGTGCGAGAGTTACGGGCTAAAGATCACCTCAAAGCTCTGGGCATTAGTGTGGGTGAGGTCAATTTTGACCGAGAGGCGATTTCTACCCATGCAGGCAATCTAGTTAGTAAGCTACGTAGCGATCTCACCAACAGCCTCAAAAAATTGGGAGTCGATATCATTCATGGTAGAGGAAAATTAGCAGGCAAACAGGCTGTGGATGTGTCGGGTCGCAAGATTACGGCTCGAGATGTAATTTTATCTACGGGTTCCGTTCCCTTTGTGCCACCTGGGATTCAACTAGATGGTAAAACCGTTTTTACTAGTGATGAAGGCGTGAGGCTAGACTGGCTGCCCCAGTGGGTTGCAATTATTGGTAGTGGTTATATTGGTTTAGAATTTTCCGATATCTATACAGCTCTAGGCTGTGAAGTCACCATGATCGAGGCATTGGATCACCTCATGCCAGGATTCGATCCTGATATCGCTAAGCTTGCCGAGCGCGTGCTACTCAAGCCACGCGATATCGAAACGAGAACGGGTGTATTTGCTACCAAAATTACCGCAGGCTCACCCGTCACAATTGAGCTAACCGACGCCAAGACCAAACAAATTGTAGATGTTCTAGAAGTCGATGCCTGTCTGGTCGCCACTGGACGAATTCCACTTACCAAAGATATTGGTTTAGAGTCTGTGGGCTTGGCTGCCAATCAGCGCGGCTTTATCGAAGTGGATGACACCATGGCAACGACTGTACCCCATGTGTGGGCGATCGGGGATGCCACAGGCAAAATGATGCTAGCTCATGCTGCCTCGGCACAGGGCGTAGTTGCTGTTGAGAATATTTGCGGCAGACATAGTACGGTCGATTACCTCAGTATTCCTGCGGCTGCCTTTACCCACCCAGAAATTAGCTTTGTGGGACTGACTGAGCCCCAAGCACAGGCTAAAGCTGAAGCCGATGGCTTTAAGATTGCCACAACCCGCTCTTACTTTAAGGGCAACTCCAAAGCGATCGCCGAAGGAGAAACTGACGGACTAGCCAAGATTATCTATCGTCAAGATACTGGCGAGCTTTTGGGCGTGCATATTATGGGAATTCATGCTTCCGATCTAATTCATGAAGCTTCCGCTGCGATCGCGCAACGTGCCTCTATCCATAACCTTGTGCGTAACGTTCATGCCCATCCCACCCTTAGCGAGGTTTTGGATGAAGCCTACAAGCGAGCAACTCACACTTAAAGTGCTCTTTTAAAGAGATGTGAATTCGATGAACCTCTCCCTCCCAGCCTCCCTCGCCTTTTAGGAGAGGGAGGAGCAAGAAAAATTGGGGGTTCAAGCCCCTCTCCTGCGAGGAGAGGGGTTGGGGAGAGGTAAAATATAGAGCTGTCGAACTCGTGTTAAAGAGAGTCTCAAGAACCCCACCCATCCTCCCCTTATTAACGGGAGGTGTCAGAAGTTGAAGGATAAAAGGTTCCTAGAATCAAAATTCAAAGTCGAACATCGGTTCCGATCGCAGTGTGCCTAAGCCAAGATCCTTAGCTGGAATCAACTCCACTTCATAATATCCGAGGATATGACGGGGCTCGGGATTGCCGCGCGATGCCCCCGTAACGCCCATCGCGATCAACACACCGCACTTCCCTTTCGCAGTTTTACAGCGCTGATTCCAATTTTTACGAACTTGTTCTAGTTCGCGAATATCCTTATGGAATTCGCCAAACAGATGTAGGTCATCATTACCCATAACAATCAAGCCGAGGTCACAGGATTCGCCAAAAAATGACTCCGCAGGGTTAAAACAGATTCCTTTAATTCCGCCAAAGGATTCAATTTGTTTAATCAGCTCCAATGCCTTGGGTCGAGAGGTTTGAATTAATAGCCCCGAAAAAGCAGTTCCCTTTTGAGGGAAGGATGTATCTGCCAAATAACGATAGGGCGCAGTTTGACGTAGCTCAGTAACCAACGACCAGGGAATTTCGGAAAGTTGAAATACTGCTTTGTCAGGCCACAAATCCTCATGAATTAATGGTTCATCATCCTCATCATCTTCTTGCTCAGGTGCGAAGCTATGTAACTCTTCAGCCAAATCGGGAAGCGTTTTGACGAGAACTTTAACTGTTTCAGATTTACCTTCTTGATTAGGCGAAGTTGGTATGCTGTATGTGCCTTTTAGAGAAACAAACTTGCCAGCCTTTAGTTTGCCGCTATGCTGGGCTAAAAACTGGTTTAATGCATTTGTTGCTACGGTAAGTGCGATCGCTTCTTCTTCATACAGAAACGGTCTACCACCCTCAAGGGGATGCAATGTCCCAAAGATAGGATGAACGTTATCTTGGGTTGTGGGCCAACCATGCGATCGAATCACCCGCATTTCACTTTCAGAAAGGGATTCGGATGACTCAAATAAATTAAAGAGGCAGTCTTGGTGCAAAAAAGTTTCCTCTAAATCATCCTCTGCTTCCTCTAGTGCCAACCGCTGGCGAAATCGGACGAGAGATTCTTTAGAGCGATAAAAAATCACGCCCTGCTCTAAACCTAAACGTCCCATCACGATCGCATACAGCGAACCAAGATCCCAACGATTTAATTCGATTTCAATGACTTCATGATCCCAGAGATAATTCCAAGGGGCATTTCTCCAAAGTCGATCGGATTGACGATAAAGGTCAGCCGCTTGTGATGCTGGAACCGAAGGGGGCGTAATATTAGCATGCTGAATGATATTCGCAAAGATTTCATCCACAAGGGGCAAATTCTCAACGTGCTCAACGGTAATATCTAACTCCTGCAAAACACCACGTAGGTAAAACTGTAGTTGGCGATCGCAAACAAGAATTTTTTGGGGTAGCCCTGGTTGCGCAGGACTTTGCGGGCGTTCAATGGCTTGGAGTAACGCCCGCACAAAAGCTTCTTGCCCAACGCTTCCATCGACAACGTCCATAGCCCGTACCATGCCCATAGAGCCATCTACCCAAAGAATGCACTGAGGGTGATCTTCCTCCTCAATGCGATCGCCAAGATGTATAAGGTTTGAATCAGATTGATATTCTCTAAATCTGGGCAACGAACGACGATCCCCCTCCCAAACTGCTGTGGTTTGTTTGAGTTGCTTGAGGCGACGTAAAGTGGAACCGTTAAGTGTAGTCATTAACTTAGGAAAAAAACATTGCGAGGTGATACAGGAGCAAGGCAAAAGAAATGCTTATTCCGTCGTGCAGTAAACCTATTAGATCCTTCAGATCCCTTGAAAAGATTGTACAATTGCCTTATATATAATGCCCTAATCAGCGTCTATTTAGTAAATACTAAACCAGTTGCCTTAGACTAGGAAATTCAACAAAAAACTTAACTAAAAATTTAGTGGGCACCAAATGATGGATGAGTTAAAACCGATATTCCAAGAACTTGTAAACCAGCCCGTAGCATTTTTAGGTGGGCTGTTTTCTGGCTTTCTTAGACTTGATACCAATGAAGATCCGCTGAAATCTTGGTTAAAGAACCAAGGTGTTTCTACAAAGGGGAGTTCAGCTACGAACAACTATCAAAATGGTAAGAGCAGTGGGCCTCAATCTATTTCTATTGATTGAATATGTGGGTTGAGTACTTTTTACTGGTTATTGCCTATTTCTTGGGATCGATTCCAACGGGTTATGTTGTGGGACGAATTGTAGGCATTGACATTCGTCAGCATGGTTCTGGCTCTACTGGAGCGACAAATGTCTGGCGATGTGTTGGTAAGCCTGCGGGCATCACAGTGTTTGCTGTCGATTTTCTCAAGGGTTTCGTTGCCGTTTTTTTGATGCAATCTGCTAGCCAACTACAAACTTGGTTACGACCTTTTTTTAGCTCTTTTTTCACCCTCAACTACTCAGTTCCTGAGAATTGGATGCAATGGTTTGCGATCGGTGCAGCCTTACTGGCTTTGCTAGGGCATAGCCGCTCAATTTGGATTGGTTTTAGCGGGGGCAAGTCAGTGGCAACAGGACTAGGCGTTTTATTTGCAATTAATTGGATTGTCGCCGCAACTGCTTTTGGACTTTGGTTGGCAACCATGGCAATTTGGCGTACCGTGTCGCTCAGCTCAATTTTGGCGGCGATCGCTACGCCTATTTTAATGCTGATCGTTCGCGCCGATCTGGCTTACTTGGTGCTGACTGCGATCGGTGGTGGCTTTGTGGTTTGGCGGCATCGCTCCAATATTGAAAGATTGCTGCAAGGCACGGAACCAAGCATTTTTGCCAGCTCCACCGTAAATTCTATAAATAATTCTGTCAGCAATACCGACACTGAGTAATTATCCGCAGGTGGAAAGCAGAAAATGTAAAACTGTTGTTATGCTTCCCTACCCAGCGCTATCAATTCATGCCATAACTATTTCTTGTTAACCGCAGCCGAAGCCTGAACTCAAATATTTGGCTGGAACTAGGATCTTGTTTTAACGTCTAAGCCTTGTATGTGCTAAAAATTAGCTGAAGTTTACCCTTGGTAATGCTTAGTGGTTTTAAGAAACTTTTTTTGCTGATTGAAAATAGCTTTAGTTTGGGATTGCAAAGATGAATTTATCTATAAACTCGTTCCACAAAGTTTGGCTGCTTGGTTTGTCTCTTACCGTAACTATGACTTTTTTAGTGCAGGAAGCAAAAGCTCAATATCCTTGTTCTGGTGCTGCTGGGGAGATGGTAATTGGAAACTCCCCAGCTTCGAATGGCATAGCATCTTTTCCTATTTGTGCTAGGGATCCGAATTATCAAGAGGAGCCAGAAGAGCAAAGTAGTAGTAGTAGTTCTCGTTCTAGTTATTACGACCCTGTGTTTGAGGCACTAAAACTTCAATCTGCTTCTGCCATGCTCAATTTGCAACAACAAACTAAATTATTGCAAGATCCAAAGTATCTGAAATATATATCGGGCAGTTGGAACCTTTTTCCTAGTTCAAGGTTAGTGGGGGCAAAACCAGGTAACTATTGCGTTGCATCCTTTCTAAAGGCATCGATGGATCCTGAAGCTAAAAAAGCGCCAGTGATGATCAATTTGTTGGGACCTGGGGGTAACTACAAGGGTGCTCTCCTTACATTTACGGCAGAAAGTATTCCGAAACCTGAAACGATGCAAACAATCACGGTTACTCTGATTCAAAACAATGAACCCCCTGTTACGGTAAAAGCATTTAATTACACAATGCCAAAGCTACCATTTGGGGTGATTGCTTTTGCTGTGCCGACCATTGATGCAGCTTTGGCGACGATGGAAGATGTCCAGAGTTTTGATGTAAAAATCGATGGTCGGTCTGTTGCCAAAACTACGTGGCATAGTGGGCTCAAGGTGAGGGATGAATTCCGTAAGTGCTTGAATGGTCAACCCTATTCGGTAACGGAGATCGACATAGTGCCAGAGCGGTTGAAAACACCGTAATTAGTCCAAACTTAAATTTAGGTAAATTCAGGGGATTTTATATTCGGGATTAAATCATGTTGAAGCAAGTAATGTTGGCCGCCGTTATCGTTAGTGTTTATGGGACACCAGCGATAGCGGCTACTCCTGCACGATGGGAGTATCAAGGGAACGCATCTACAGGCGAGAAAGTCTATCTAAATTTGGATTCGATTCAGCAAGAAGGGCGTAAGAACGGATATTTCTTTACATATCAGATTGGCGTAGATCGTCCATTTGCTTATACCCCTTGTGATGGAAGGTTTCAGGTGGTTACCGCTGATGGGGTTACATTTAAGCCCTTAATGAACCCTCAGTCTGAAGCTACTCGGAAAATGCTCGATCGTGTCTGTACTTATCAGCGCTAACAGACTGCTAAGTCTACCTGATTTGTTGCACCATCAAATGTCAATGAGATCGCCGATTTTATGAACGTGAACCCGATGCTCAATCCTATGCCATTGACATCATCTCTAGCTCGTAAAGGCTGGCATAGAGACCTTGGCTTTGCATCAACTCGGTATGACTACCTGACTCGACGACTTCACCTTGCTTTAATACCAAGATACGATCGGCTGTTCGAATTGTGGAAAGCCTGTGAGCGATGATAATGGTCGTTCGTCCGACGAGCAAGCGATCGAGCGCTTGTTGAATCAGATATTCCGTGCCAACGTCTAAACTGGCTGTGGCTTCATCTAAAACTAAAATTCGCGGATCGCGAACCGCAGCCCGAGCAAACGCTAAAAGCTGTTTTTGACCACCAGAAAGGTTTGTTCCCCGCTGTCTTACTTGCGTATTGTAGCCATTGGGCAGGGCTTGGATGAACCGATCGACATTCATAGACTGGGCTGCAGCCGTTACTTCCTCTAGGCTATAGTCCTCACCTAAAGAAATGTTTGCTTTCACATCCCCTGAGAATAAAAATGCGTCCTGTAAAATCACACCAATGCGATGGCGCAGTTCTGATTGCGTGATTTCTTTAATATCTACACCGTCAATCAGAATTCGACCTTTGGTTGGCTCATAGAGTCTCGACAATAGGCGGATGATTGAACTTTTTCCTGCCCCAGTTGGACCAACTAACGCTACTTTTTCTCCAGCTTGAATCGTGAAATTCAAATTTTTTAGGACATATTCATCTGGCTTATAGCCAAACCAAACATCTTCAAAACAAATTTCTCCTTTCCCATCTGAGGGTAGAGACTTAGGAAATTCAGGATCGCGAATATCGATCGCTTCACGCATGATGCCGTTAATGCGCTCGATCGCAGTAAAGCCCGATTGAATCACCGTAAATTTTTCTGCCAACTGCCGTAGAGGGTCAAATAGCCTCTGTGAAAACAGCACAAATGCAGACAGTTCGCCAAAGGTGAGGCTTTTTTGGATGATCTGACCGCCGCCTAACCACAAAACCCCTGCGATCGCAACCAATGCAATCCACTCTAGGGTGGCTGACACTGCTGAGTCATGAAAAATCGTCGTATTAACTTCGTCAATGTAGCGTTTGTTGACCTCTTTGTGTTGCTTCGCATTAAACGTCTCGCGACGAAACAACTGCACAATGCCAACGCCAATAATATTTTCTTGCAGGATTGAATTTAGATCAGATAGGCGATCGCGCGCTTTGTAGTTAGCTTTACGATATTCGTGCTGAAAGAAAACAATTAACCCAGTAATCGGAATTACCATTGCTACGAGGAGTAACGCTAGATCCCAACGCAACCAAAACATAAATAGTGCAATTACCGCGATCGAGGCAAGATCGCTAAAGATACCTACTGCGCCCGTAGCAAAAACATCGCCTAATGCCTCAACGTCACTAGTAAGGCGAGTAATTAATTTCCCAACAGGGGTGCGGTCAAAAAAGCTGGTGGAGAGTAACGTGACATGACGAAAGAGATCTGTTCGGATATCAGACGTAATCTTTTGCCCCACTGCTTGGACTAAGTAACCTTGCCAAGCCTGCAAAGCTAAACGCACCACAATCGTTAGCAGTACCCATAAACAGACAGACCTAAGTCCGATTAAGTCTCCATGTTTAATGGGTCCATCTATACCCTGTTGTACTAAGATTGGCTGGATCGCTCCAGCAACTGACAAAGGTACAAGGAGGACAAATGAGATGACTAAGTCTTTTGTGCTGCGCTTTGCATATGGCAGTAGTTGCAGTAATAACCGCCAATCCCCACCTTCAGAGCGTTTCTCCTCTTTTTGAGTAGAGGGAGATGCTTTGGTTGTTGAGCTTTTGATAGACACTCCCAATGATTTTAGATTTTTATGTTGAGTTTTTACTCTAGATCTTTGCTACCGGGGTTACGAGAAGGATCGCTATTTAGAAAACCAAATACAAAAAGGCTAACAAAAAATATGACGGTGATATAAACCACGATTTTGAGCGTGAGCATGAATGAGAATCTCCCAATGAAATGAAAAATAGAGATTGATATAGCAAATCTCATTCTATCGGAAAACTAGAATTAAACCTATCGAAACTCGACTCAGAACTTTATTTGCTAATTGCCTACCCTCTACCTATGGCGCAATCGGCAATTGTCTGCTCATCAGTTGGTTACGCTCAATACATAGTGCGGCTTGGCTAGCTAGCGATCGCAAGACACAAACTTCCCAATCTGAGTAGGACTGCGTAACTTTGTTCACATTTTTATCGGTTATGAGAATATCAGGCTTAACTTTACGATTAATTAACTGCATGACCCCAATCACGTTTCCCGTTGAACCTTGCATGGGCACAACCACAACCGAACGCGTAATGTACTCAATATCGCGATCCATGGCTTGGTAGTGCTGATAGGAAACATGAGATGGGATGTTTTTGACATCTGGTAAGTTTAAAACTTCTCCCGTAATTGCCACATATCCAACCAAACTTTCAGGACTCATGGGCATCGCAAAATTTGTCAGCGATCGCTGTGGTTGTGAGTCATTCTGAGAAACCTCAAAGCAAATACTATCAACTGAATCAGTGCGATCGATCAAATAAATACTGCCAGCATCGCTACAAGTGATTTCACGGCTTTTAGACAATATCAAACTCAATAGCTCTTTCAAATCTTTGATGCTTGAAAGTGCAAGTCCAACTTCTAACAGTTGCACGATTAAAGAGATTTTCTCTAGCTCTTGAGTTTCAAGCTCCTCAAGTTTTTGCTTGATTTGGCTGCACTCTAGCTGCGATAAAAGTAGTTGCTCGGCCAATTGCTGATTCTGAATTTTTAGGGATTCTAGATTATCTTCAAGCTCGTTTGGGTTAATCATAGACAGGCAACAGATAATTTTCGTAGCTTAGTTTCTAGTCTATCAGCACTGCACGATAGCATCAGCTCGCAGGTTTGGGTCAATGCAAAAAGTGCTCCTAGGACTAGACTAGGAACACTTTTTTTCATCTGAATGTAATGAAAGGTGAAAGACTATTGTGCTTCACTTTCAGACAAAGCATAGCCACCAGATCCAAAGTCCTGACCGTAGCCTTCTTCACCAT
This sequence comes from Tumidithrix elongata BACA0141, assembly GCF_036349135.1. Lineage (NCBI taxonomy): Bacteria > Bacillati > Cyanobacteriota > Cyanophyceae > Pseudanabaenales > Pseudanabaenaceae > Tumidithrix > Tumidithrix elongata. The sequence continues at coordinate 15,233 of NZ_JAZBJZ010000006.1, read as the reverse complement.
GTACGGTAACATCCAAGCCTTGGGTTTCAGTTTCGGGTTTAACACGTAGATCGCCAAATACGAGCTTTAAGACAAAGAGAATAATCGCTGTGCCAACAGCAGCAAAGACATAGGTTGCAGCAACGCCATAAAACTGAACTAAGATTTGTCCAGCATTACCATCAATGAGTCCAAGATTCATGGGTTGTTTTGTTGCTGGGTCAATAATTTGGTTGACAGCTTTTGTAGCAAAAACACCAGTGAGTAATGCTCCAATAGTTCCACCTACGCCGTGAACGGGATAGGTATCTAGGGAGTCATCAAATTGCAACTTTGCGCGAAGATTTACCGCAATAAAGCAGCAAACAGCCGTGATTGAGCCAATTAAGATGCCACCAATTGGTGTGACAAACCCAGCAGCGGGTGTAATGCCTACAAGACCTGCGAGGAAACCACTGGCAATACCTACTGCTGTGGGCTTGCCTCTAAATACCCATTCAACCAGCATCCAAGTTAGACCACCAGCCGATGTTGCAACCATGGTTGCAACAAAAGCTACAGTTGCCAAGGAACCAGCAGACAAAGCACTACCAGCATTAAACCCAAACCAACCAAACCACAGCATTCCAATCCCTAATAAAACAAAGGGTACGTTGTGAGGGATATGAGGGGTCGTTGTATAGTTTTTGCGGGGACCAATCATCCATGCGGCAACAACAGCAGAAACACCTGAGCTAATGTGAACAACAGTTCCACCGGCAAAGTCTAAAGCACCCATGGCATTGAGCCAGCCTTTGCCCCAGACCCAGTGAGCCAAAGGAGGATAAATTAGAGAAGACCAAAGCAGCATAAACCAAAAGTAGGCTTTGAAAGAAATGCGCTCGACGATCGCTCCCGATATCAGAGCAGGCGTGATTACGGCGAACATCATTTGGTACACCATAAAAACTTGGTGAGGAATTGTTGCAGCATAGCCAATTGGATCGGCTGCATCTGCTGTAACTTTATTCAAGGCTAACCACTCAAAGCCACCAATGAATTTTTGAATACCGTCACCAAAGCCACTAGGTCCAAGTGTGACATCAAAGGCAAGGCTATAGCCAAACAACGTCCAAGTTACACCGACCATCGCTAAGAGCAAGAAGCTCATCATCATGGTGTTGAGAACGTTGCGCGATCGCACCAAACCTCCATAAAAGAAGGCTAGACCAGGGGTCATAAACAAAACTAACGCAGATGCTACCAGCATAAAAGCGGTATCACCGTTGTTAGCAGCCCATGGTGGAGCGGGGGCAGGAGCTGGCGCAGGGGTTTGCGCCAACGCACTCCCTACGAATGGGAGAATCAGCATACACAATGTGATTACCCCGGAAATTAAAAGCTTTCTTAGCACTTTAGTTTTTACCTCACAAACCCTAGGAATTGATCTACATAAGAATTGCATTTGACTATCTATCTATCAGAAAACCAATTCTGTATCTCTAGACACTTAATGAATATCCTGCCTTTACACCGAGAAATACGTTAAGCCAGACATATATGCGGTAAAACAACAGATTCCAATCGGACAAATTGTGCATAATATTGCGACAAAATATCGAGCAGAAAATTTTTAAGCTTCTAAAGTCAAGGAATAAACAACCTTGAAGAAATTAGTCAGGCTTAGTCAAATGTGCAATTAAACTTACTAGATCTCACCAGACCAAGGGTGATGACTTTGTATCAGATGCTACATCTTTGTCTGAGCGCAATAAATAAAGCATTTTGGCTTATAAGTTTCACACTTCAATTTGTCGAGCCACTACAGATAAAAAACATTGAAGCTTGACTTTAGCTCGGTCAAAGTTCAGTACTGTTTAAACGTTTATTGCCAATAAACATGCCAAAGAGTCTATCTACTTCAGGCAAAAATCAGTAGTGTTTTGAAAAATTAAATTATTTTAAAAACTGACAATAAAATCGATTGAAATTGCCACAAATCAAGATTAGATTTTCTCCTATAGGGCGGATGTTCAAAAAAGCGATGTTAGCGCTTTTTTGAACATCTTAATAAAATCATAAAAACATAGTTTCTCAGAGGATATAGCATTCCTAGTTAATTTGCATTTGAATAATATGCTTCGACTCAGGGCGATAGCGTTTACTGCCCACCCCTCAGCACCTGCGGGTTGAACCTAGTGATGTGCTGAGCTTGTTGAAGTATCGAAACCCAAGCCTCACAAACGATTTAGGATTGCTATATACAAGGTTGGCTTTGTTTTAGATTTTGTTCTAGATTGCGATCGCATTCCAAAATTTTAATTTTTGAGCGATCTCAAACTGGTGTTTTCCTCATCCTCATATTCATCTTCGGCATCATCTTGTAGATCGTCGATTGGATAAACATCAGGCCATACAGATGCACCATGCTCGTAAACATCAATGCCAACGCGATCGGCTTCTGGATTCACGCGTAAAAGCCCCAACATTTTGAGCGTGCCGAACATCAAAAAGGCAAAGGCAGAAGTAAATGCAACGATCGCAACTAAGCCGCCTAACTGTACACCCAGTAGATCGAACCCACCACCCAGCAGCAACCCAGATTTTTGATTTAAGGTTAATCTCGGATCGCCAAGAAAGCCGATCGCAATGATTCCAAACGATCCGCAGCAGCCATGAACGGCAAAAGCACCGACTGGATCGTCAATTTCAAACCATTCGACCACATCTACTGCCACAATTACGATTACCCCAGCGATCGCGCCAATCAGCACTGCTGCCCAGGGCATTAAAAATGCGCAACCACCTGTAATCGCCACCAAGCCTGCAAGGGAACCATTCAGCGCGCAAAATAAGTGCCACTGTTTGAAGCGGATGTAGACATAAATCAGAGCTGTCATGGCTCCTGCTGCTGCTGCCAAGGATGTGTTAATGGTTACGAGGCTAACCAAACCAGGGTTGCTCATGGTTAAAGCAGAGCCTGGATTAAAGCCATACCAACCAAACCAGAGAATCATCGTGCCAATCGTTGCATAGCCTAAATTGTGAGCGGGAGGCATCTGTCCCCACACGCGATTAGCACGAGGCCCGAGCATAATTGCCCCCACAAGTGCGGTAAAGCCACCCACAGCATGGACAACCGAGCTACCCGCAAAGTCATGGTAGTAGAGCTTGTCTAGCCAACCACCGCTATTCCAAGCCCAGTGCACGATAATGGGGTAGCTAAATGCGCCCATCACAGTACTGTAGATCAAGTCACCAATAAAGTCTGTTCGCTCCGCCATCGAGCCTGTGGTGATCGTACTTGCCGTGGCAGCAAAGGCAAATTGGAAGAAAAACAGCGTGAAAGTGCTGATCTGGACGCTGGAACCACCCGCGCCCATGGCGTAAGTTAACGTACCATCGGAAGCCGTTGAGATCGCTTGGCTGAGAAAGAAATTATCTGTGCCATAAAATCCATTGGCACTCGTACCAAATGCGATCGCAAACCCAGTTGCCCACCAGCCTAAGATCGTTGTTGCTGCATCAATAAAGTTTTCGATCAGGGTATTTACAACACCTGTTTGACGCACTAAGCCTGCTTCTAGCATGGCAAAGCCACACTGCATAAAAAATACTAAAAAACCAGATATCAGCACCCATGTGGTGTCAATGGACACCTTCATGTCTGTGGTGGTCTTGGTCAAAGAGTCAATCGTCGCTGGATCTGCGGCATGAACGACAGTCGGCGCGAATACTGCAAAGATCATGGAGCCAATGCTCAGTGCCAGCAGTTTTGGTAAGTGCCGTTTTTTCTTTGTGATGGCTGGTTTCATTACTAGTGAAGAATGAGTAGGAATTGAAATGTTAGAAGGTGATGGCGCAAGCTTAAGCGATCGCCGCAACAAAATTTATCAGTACGATAAACTACCCCCTTTAAGATCAGACCAAACTTGGGTATTTATCTTTGTGTTAGTCGATACAGGGACAAAGATTCAGCATTAAGCACTAACCTCGAATATTCAACAGATCGTATTTCATCAGTCGGGGGGATGCTGTTGATATACGCAAAAAAGTTCGAGATAAGCATGAGCTGTTGCATTATTCGGATCGAACCAACGGGCTAACAAAAGCTCTTCAAATGCTTCTGCTTTTCTATATATTCCTTCCTTTACGTGATAAATCAAGCTTAGAATCCACAGGTCAAGCTTTAAAGTATTTGCAGAAAGACTATTTTGAATAACGCGATGCCACTTCATCCAAAAAACTAGCAGCGTTAATCCTTCATCGCGATCCATGCCTGAGACAAGTTTCTTCTCTATACGCCAAGTTATTTGAATTGCTCTAATTTGGCATAAAATTGTCTGAGCGACCCAAGCGCGCATATAGCCGCCCCAAAAGGGTAAACAAATGTATAGAAGTAAGAGCGAGATGGCAGGTTTCTATCCCATTTGACCTCATTCATTTCCTAACTACCTTGAGTCCTCAATGGAGAAGATATTAGGGCGCGTAAGATCTGTTTGTGCTAGCGTAAATCCTAAATATTCCTTGCTTTTAAATGCTAGCTAGAGAGATTGCGGACTGAGGAAGAAGGTAGGTTGAGATAGTTAAGGCTTTCTATGGTTTCCAAGGCGGCATCTCGAATTGCGGGAACTGACTCGCGGCTGAGAAGTAGATGGCAATAGTCCGCGATCGCGCGTTCTTGACTGAGTGGAAAGCGTTTTTGTTGGACGCATTGAGCGAGTTGACGTACGGCTATAAGTCGTTCTAAATCGTCCGTTGAAGTGATGCGAGAAATAAGCTGGTCGATGCTGGTTTGTTGTTTCTGTACCCAGCGATCGATGACTTGCTGTGCCAGTAAGAGTAGTACAGCAAAAGTGGCGGTTAACTGTAAGATTTCGGCTGAGGCTAACCAGTGGTCGGGAACACTGCTCCAAATTCCCAATAACGTATAGGTAAAAAATACGGTAGAGGCTCCTGTGGCGACTGCAAGGGAGAGACGACGATAGGGGCTGCGCCAAAGCTTCTGAAGGCGGGGTAGGAGCCCATGCCATTCCCAGTCTTGCAAGATATAGATCAGGCTCATCACCATGACACCAGCCATGGTTGCCATCACCAGTTGCCAATTCCAAAACAGCATGATCAGCAACACAACGGCTACCAATGCCCACATTGGAAAATCTTGCTTGCGTCTGAGGCTATGACTGAGCGATCGCATAAATTGCTGCGATGTTGAAGCTGTTTCTTGAGCGCGATCTCGAAAATCTCTAACCACTTTCTTACCTAGCTAATATCCCTAGCAATGACCTAAAGATAAACAGAATGATGAATGATTACCTGTGGATATATTCTAACGGCTTCATGGGCAAAATCTCAGGCAATTTTTTTACCTAGCAGGGCGTTTCCGTAGATTTTGCAGGCTGAGTAGTGCTACCCCAAGGGTCACAATCAATACCCCCACCACCTGTAAGGGCTGGATCTTATCTGCCAAGATCGCAAACGCCAAAAATGTCGTAAATGCAGGACCACTAGCACTGACAATCGAAGCCTGTGACGCCCCCATCAGTTTTGTACCAAAGCTGGTCAATAAATAACCACTCAGCGTCGTCAGCGCGATCAAGAAACACATGCCTAAAAGCGAACCATCAAAAGAGATGGAGGACGAGATGAATGGCAAGGTCAAGGTGCAGAGCAGTAAAACGATACTAAAGTTAATCGTTGTAAAGGAAACAGGGTTGAGTTGTTTAAAACAAGCTTGAGAGGCAACGATATAACCCGCAAATGTAATTCCTGATAGCACTGCATAAAGTATGCCAATCGGATTTAAATTAGGTTGTACTCCAACAAGCACATCTTTTGCGGTTAAAACTGCGCCGAAATAAACAATCCCAATCACAACCCATCTTGCCCGCGTGGGGCGATCTCCAAACAAAAGCCAAGCCAATAGCACGGTTACGGTTGGGAAAATGAAAAATAGCGTTACAGCAATTCCGGGCTTCATCAAGCCGATCGCTAGATAGATGAAAGCAAATGAGGTGAATTGCAATACCGCACTAATTACAACTCGCCAAAATAAAGGTCGCCGATTGGGAGCTAAGGCTTGCTGAATGTCTCTTTTGACATTCACCCTAAATACTTGGGTTGCTACCAGCCACATTAAAGGCGTGGCAAACATCATTCTCAAAAACAGCAGCATAAAGGAACTAGAAATGCTGGGCTTGATTAAGCCACCAAAATGAAAAGCGCCAAAAATGTCTGATGGTGAAAGGACAACTTTGACGAATACATTTTGCAAAGACAGGATCACCGAGGCTGCTAACACCAAAAAGAATCCTTGCCACCAATCATCGCTTAGAAGTTTCTTGGGTTGTGCAACAGTTGTGGCTAGGTTTTGATTGCCATAGATCGGCGGAAGTTTAGCAGAGCTAGCCGAACTATAGGAACCATTACCATTGGTTTTGACGCTGGTTTTGACATCGGTTCTTATTTCTGCGATATCACTTCTAGCAGCAGTTTCAGCATTCACCCCATTCATGCCATTGCTATAACTATTGGGGCTAGGGGAGCTGCGAAGCTGCTCGTTGAGTCTCTCTACCAAAGCCGCCAGCATTAACTCTCCTTGCTGCCTTTGGCTATACATCCGACCCATTTGTTGATCTAGCTCTTTTTGGTAGCTGTCAACATCGCTTTGGAGTGCTTGAAACGTTGCTCTGAGCGAACTATCTAGATTCGTGATTAAGCGATCGACGTTTTGCGAATATTGATTTAACGGCCCAGAGTTAGACGTATAGGTGTCGGCTTTGAGGTGAACCGCGATCGCTCTTGCCAGTTGCTCGATCCATTGTTGGCGCTGAATCTCCTGTTGGTTGAGTCCTTGCTGAGACACGATCTGCACCTCAAGCTCATTTCTCTGCGCTTGCAGGCGTTGAATGTCATCGGTGAGGGCATTTTTTTGGGCTTGCAAGATCAAGATTTCGCGGCTGAGCCGTCCAATCAGGTTTGCCCGCAGATCCGCAAGGTCTTTTGTGATCCCGTTTAGGGTCTGCTCGTAGTTACTATTTTGGATATTGAGTTTATCCATATGTTTGAGAAATCCCCTCGCAACTACGCCATCTTGAGTAAGCAGGCAAGAGTTTACAGCTTTTATAGTTAATTTGCGAGATTTATAGCACCAATTTGGTTGTTTGGATTACTTCGATCGTAATTTTGTTCGATATTTTGTTCGATAAAATCTGACAAACCGCGATCGCTTAGATGATTTGGTGAGTTTTGCGATTCATAGAGCATCAAGCCATACTCTAGCCCTTCCACCAAGGCCTTACAGGAGGCGGCAATGATATTGGTGGAGACGCCTACGGTCGTCCATCGCCGATCGCCATTGCTAGATTCAATCAGCACGCGGGTTTTGGCATCTGTTCCCGCATTGCTATTGAGAATCCGTACCTTGTAGTCGGTCAGATAAAACTGGGCGATCGCTGGGTAAAACTTCACCAAGGATTTGCGTAAAGCCGCATCTAGCGCTGATACTGGCCCATTGCCTTCCGAAGCTGTTAATTTTTCTTGCCCCTTTACCATCACTTTTACCGTGGCAAGGGAATCGACCTCACCGTGGCGATCGCTATGGCGGGCGGCATCGCTATGAATTTGAAAACTAAGCACGCTAAAGAAATGAGGTCGTTGGGCGATCGCATCGCGCATTAATAGCTCGAAACTTGCCTCTGCTGCCTCAAATTGGTAGCCCAGTTGTTCTAGGTCTTTAATTTTTTGGAGAATTTGGCGACAGGTCGGATCGTCTTTTTGTAAGGGTATGCCACAGGCTTTGGCTTTAGACAGGATATTACTTAGTCCTGCTTGCTCGGAAATCACAATTCGACGGCTATTGCCAACCTGCTCGGGGGCAATATGTTCGTAGGTGAGCGGATTGCGCTGCACTGCGCTTACGTGAATGCCACCCTTATGGGCAAATGCTGACAAACCTACAAAGGGCGCATGCTCGTCGGGGGCGAGGTTAACAATTTCACTAACTTGGCGAGACACCTCAGATAGTTGGGTTAGCTGTTCGTCCGTGATGCATTGCCAGCCCATTTTTAGCTGTAAATTGGGGATTAGCGTGCAGAGATTGGCATTGCCGCAGCGCTCGCCATAACCATTAATTGTCCCTTGGATCATGGTTACGCCCTGCTGCACGGCAGCTAGGGCATTTGCCACCGCTAGCCCTGAGTCATTGTGGGTATGAATCCCCAACTTTGGCATTATCCCTTTAGAATCTCGATCGCCCCTTTCTGACAACCAATTCCCAACCTGTTTCACAATGGTTTCGATTTCGCTGGGCAATGTGCCGCCGTTGGTATCGCAAAAAACCAGCCACTCAGCCCCAGCCGCGATCGCTGCCTCTAGGGTACGAAGCGCATATTCGGGATTTTGCTTATAGCCGTCAAACCAATGTTCGGCATCGTAAATAATATGGCGATCGCGGCTGCGCAGATAGGTGATCGTGTCGGTAATCATTGCCAAATTTTCATCAAGGGTAGTGCGCAAGCCCTCGGTAACATGCAGATCCCAAGACTTCCCAAATACGGTTACCAAGCGCGTACCCGATGCCACAATCGGCACGAGCATCGCGTCCTCGTTGGCTTTCGCTCCTGGTCTGCGCGTCGAACAAAAGGCAACCAATTCGGCATTCATCAAGGGCTCTGCTTGAATCCGCCGAAAAAACTCGCCATCTTTAGGATTTGCCCCAGGCCAACCACCTTCAATAAAGGCTACCCCTAAGCGATCGAGCTTACGGGCAATTCTGACTTTATCCTCAATTGATAGGGATAACCCTTCTCGCTGCGCTCCATCTCGTAGCGTCGTGTCGTAAATTTGCAGTTTGGCGGGTTGGAGGTTAGGTTGGCAATCTTTCATGTCTATCCACCTTTAGCGACCTAATAACTTTACGATGCCGATGCCCCCAAAGTAGAGCATCCCCACAGCCCCAGCCAGCAAACTTTGGGTCATGGGATCGGTGGATGGCGTTAACACTGCGCCTAGGACCACTGCGCCAAGCACGACGAACCGCCAACCCGCCAACATTTTTTTAGAGGAAACAATTCCTGTAATTGCCAGCAACGCCTGCACGATCGGGATCTGAAATGCCAAACCCGTACTAAATAGCAGCAGCAGCACAAATTCAAAATAGCGATCGATCGACCAGAGTTGCTCCACTACATCCCCGCCATAGCTAATAAAGAAATTGAGGGCAGCGGGAATCAAAGCTACATAGGCAAACACAATGCCAGCCACAAACAGAATGCTGGAACCAAAGACGATTGGGGCAACGAGCCGCTTTTCTTTTTTGGTGAGTCCGGGTAGGACAAACCGCACGATTTGGTACAAAATCATGGGACTAGCCACCAAGATGCCACTGTAGCCAGCTACCTTAATCGATACAAAAAAGTATTCTCCGGGCGATAGCTGGAGAAATTTGACACCATGGGCGGGAATTTCGAGCAGATAGACAATTTTGTTGACGATCGCAAAGCAACCAATAACCCCAACGATTACCGCCGCGATCGCGTAGAAAATTCGGGTTCGCAGTTCTTCAAGGTGATCGAATAGCGACATCTCTACGTCATCGATCGCCTCATCAATTACCTCATCCGTTGCCTCATCAAGCACCTCATCCTCAGATGTTGGCGCTTGGCTGGGGGGTTCTAGCGTGGTGTCAGTAGTAGGAATTGACATGAAAACCTAAAGCTTAGTTCTTAAGTTCTTGATAAATATCAATTCAATCCTAGCAGGCATTAGATTTTGATGCCTTTCTTAAAAGCTTTCCTAAATATTTAAAACTATTCCTTAAGGAGGATAAAGTTTGCGAAATATTAACTTTGTGAATCAAAAGTGAGCTTGAAAATTTTGTTTGTGGTAGTTTAAATTTCATGGCAGGAATACTTGCTATAGCCACAGGGTAGATTCATAAATTTTTTTGTACGGGAACCTTAACTGAGAATGGGCAGTCAAGGTGGCTTTATGAATGATTTCCTGTTGCTATATTTCTGGTTTTTGGACGTTCTATCAATCTTTTCTTTGTCAGCTTTACCTCTCTTGTGTTGAGTATGTAGAGCGTCGTTTGTTTTGTGTTGCTTTTGTGTTGCTGAAGTGGCAAGCAACTTCTCTTTGGGACTCTGTGTTGCTCATCCAAAGCCCAAATATTATTAGGAGAGGTAAAAATGCTATCTAAAAAACTATGGTTGGTTGTGATCGCGGGTAGTGGCGCAATGTCAGTTTGTGGTTCTTATTACGTTTCAGATGCGATCGCGCAGATTGCCACAATTGGTCAACCAACGGGTAATAATACACCTCTTTCCCAGCAAGCCTTGGGAGAGATGCAACAAAACAATTCTTCCGTTTTAAGTGGAAGCATGAATTTCTTCCAACTTGGAGGAGATAAACTCACGATTCCCGCCATCGATGGAATCACAAATCTGCTAAATTGGCAGTCACCACAAGACAACCCCAATCCTACCAACACATTTAGTCAAACCGTTCAAGATTTTAAGCTACAACAACGCCAAAAACTTGGAGTTTCCAATCCAATTCTCGAATCTGCGCAGCCACTCTCCGATCAGGCATCCGTCAAGCAGATGCTAATGAAACGTTAAGTCTGATTCATCTTTTGTGGTGAATTGCGCGATCGCTTGCCTTTAGCTACATAGCTTACTCGACCAATCTTGGTGCCCCCGTTCTGGCTGGCACTTGGTCTGCATGCCCACCCAAACAATGCGCCATAATTGATTCTCTTGCCTGATCAGTTCGACTCGATAGCGAAATCCATTCACGGAGTCATCTGCTAGACCTGTGCGTGTAAATACTGCGATCGCGCGATCGAAACGAGGGTATTTAATTTCAAGAATTTCTTCACCTCCACCCCCTTCTCCTGCTTCAGCACTACCTAAAGCTTCTATCACGATCGCGCCGGGCTTTTTACCAATCTTGACTTGAATGTAATTAAGATCTATGGGAGTAAAATCTTTCCTTTCATAGCCTAGATTGTTCTGGGCAATTTGCAGAGGATTCGATCTCAAGGATGGAGATGGATTGGCAAAAGCCCCATCGCCGCCAGAAATCGTCCATACCAGTCCAACCAAAAAAGCGATCGTAGCGTAATGGCAGCGAGAGGCCTGAGATAGATCGTGATTTGTTCTCTCTAGTTCTTTCTCGCGATCTCTTGAGGACAGGGAAAAAGCATTTTGAGCATTGAGAGGATTAAATTGAAGGAGTTGAATCATGTTCGGTTTTACATTTCCATTCAATGGTTTGACTGCGAGACTAGAAAAGATGTTCCATTAAACGACTCATGGTTCACAGGATGGGTAAATTTACCGTAAACTTTGTACCCTGACCTACAACGCTTTCAACTTCTATTTGCCCTCCATGGGCATCGACAAATTGTTTGACAATGACTAATCCTATTCCAGTTCCCTTAATATCTCCAACATTGGCAGCTCTCTGAAACATTTGAAACATTTCAGATAAATACTCGGGTGGAATTCCAATACCTGGATCCTCTACTTGCAGACTGAGTTGCTCTTGATTGCGATCGAGGGTTAAGCGAATCACACCACCTTGAGGAGAATACTTAACTGCATTGGATAAGAGATTGATAACGATATGCCTGAGCAGTTTAGGGTCGAATGTTGCGGAGGGAGTCGTTAAGTGGCTCTCTAGCACAAGGCTTGTATGCTTTGGGCTGATCAGTTTCACTTCCTCAATCAGCTCTTCACAAAAGCTGATAATGTTTAAGGGCTCTGGTTGGCATTGAATATGACTGTAGTTGTTTTGACTAAGGACAATTAACTCATCTAACAAAATCGTCATATTTTGAATTGCCGCTTGAATTCGCAAAAAACATTTAGATCTTCTAGCTTCTGATATCTGCTGATAGTGGAATTTTAGGATATCAGAGGATAGTTGAACTGTTGCTAATTGAGCGCGTAACTCATGGGCAACAGTTCCAGTATATAAGGTATGAAGGTCAAGGAGTCCTTGAGCTTGCTGTTGCAAAGCTCCATCCATAATACGTTTTTCGGCATGATGTCGAGCAAGTGCCATCTTGATCGTGGCATTAATGTCGTTCGCTTTAATTGGTTTAAGAATGTATCCGTAGGGTTCCGTTGATGCCGTTCGCCTTAGGGTGGCATCATCCCCAAAGGCAGTCAAATAAACGATAGGAATTTGAAAACGCGATTGGATCTCTTTAGCTGCCTCAATCCCGTCTATACTTCCCTTGAGGTTAATGTCCATGAGAATTAGATCGGGGCGCGTTGCCTCAACTTGGGCGATCGCTTCAGTGCCTGACTCAACTGTACCAATGACACAATAGCCGAGCGATGACAAGATATCCTCAATGTCTAATGCAATAATACTTTCATCTTCAACAATTAATACTTTAGGCAAGGACATCAATATTTACCATTTACCTGCATGTTTCAACCTTGCTAGATTCGAGTACGGTAGTCAAGACCTTTAAACATAACCTGAAATTTAGTGCCAGTAGTATAGTCCCATGTTGTTACTCCCTCTAGCTGTCTAGCTAGCTTTCTAATTAGCATGAGCCCAAGTGATTGAGTTGTAAGCGTATCGAGGTCGTCAGGCAGTCCGACACCATTATCGCTGACAGATAAAATCAGGCGGTCTGGATCGAATCGAGTTAGCTCAACTCTAATTTTCCCCGATCTTTGGTTTGGGAAAGCATGTTTAAACGAATTAGAAATCAGCTCATTCACGATCAACCCACAGGGCATGGCTGTTTCAATGTTAACAGTTATGGGCGCAAGCTTTAAGCGCAGTTTGACTTTTTCAGCACGATCTGAGTAAGTCACAGCAAGGCGGTTTGCCAAGTTCTGAATATATTCATCTAAGCCAATCTGAGATAGATCTTTAGCCTGATAAAGTTGCTCGTGAATCAAGGCAATCGAAAGGATTCGTTCTTGGCAGTCTGTCAAAGCATCAATGCTTTGGCGATCGGATAAACGCCGAGATTGAATAGACAACAAGCTAGAAATTACCTGCAAGTTATTCTTGACCCGATGGTGCACTTCTTTAAGTAAAACTTCTTTTTCTTGTAACGATCGCTGAATTTGCTTTTCAACTTTCTTGCGATCGGTAATGTCTCGAATTGCCGCGATATAGGCTGGTGAGCTATCCCACTCTATTTTTACCATCTGCATTTCGCCGACTCCGCGTTTTTGGTTGGCGCGAACGATTTCCACCTCTGTGGGGTGACGAAATTGCTCTGGCATCTCTAGGTAAGAATCAACCAAACCTTGGGGCTGGAGCCCAAACAGTTTTTCTGCTGAGGGGTTCGCAAAAATAATATGCCCATTTTCTTCGGCGATAATAATGCCATCGGAAATGTTACTCACAATTGTTTGCAAGCGGTTTTCACTCACGCGCATGGCGGCTTCAGATTTTTTGCGATCGCTAATATCTGTAGAGATTCCACAGATTGCGTAGGGAATGCCGCGATCGTCCATGAGGGGGAACTTGACCGTAAAGTAGGTGTGGAGTCCGTCTGCCTGAGGAACAACCTCCTCAACTTCACTGGGTTGTCTTGATTTGATAATGCCAATGTAACTATCGATAAAAGCTGAGGCAATCTCTGGTTGCCAAATATCTGCAACATTCTTGCCAATCACTTCGTGGTTTGCTCTTGCGACCAATCGCTCGTAGCTACGGTTGACTAACATATACTTGCCTTGCCAATCTACGACAAAGATGGAAGAAGGTGAGTTATCTAAAATTGCTTGTAGGAGTTGTTGCGCTTTCCGTAGTTCAAATTCAGCTTGTTTGCGCTTCGTAATATCGTGAGAAATACAGACGCTGCCACCATCGGCTAACAAGGTGAGAGATAACTCATGGGGAAACCCTGTGCCATCTTTACAAGTTCCTGTGAGTTCGCCATTCCAATAACCGATCTCAAGGGCAGAAGGCATTACGTGGGATTCAATGAAATTAACAATGGCAGCGTTGTAGAGATTTAGCCAATTTTTGCCAAGTAATTCATCAGCGCGATCGTATCCAAAGATATGGGCATGAGCTTGGTTTAAATAGGTATATTCTCCACGGGAATTCATAATCGCAATACCATCCGCAGAAGTCTCCATTGCCGCTAACTGTTTTTTGAGGGTTAATTCGGTGGTTTTGCGTGTAATTGCCACAGAGATATAGGTCGTGATGGTTTTTGCTAGTTGAATTTCCTCATCGGCAAATTGGTGGGGGGAATCGTAGTAAACAGAAATTCTACCCAGATTTTTCCCTTGGTAGCGCATTGGAAAGGAAGCGATCGCTTTTATTCCTTCCCTTTCTCTAATTACAGCCAATTCTTCAGTTTCCTCTCGATCTTCTAGATCGGGAATAATCAATGTCCCTGTATCTTGGTTCTCATTAATAGAGACAAAGTAATCTTCAACAGCGCTGGTATAGCCTTTACTCAATCCTAAGGAGCATTGATAACGACTAATTCCGTCATTATCAGGTATTAGTAAAGCGACTCGTTCTATTTTTAGGGTATCTCGAATTCCTTCTAATGCAACTTTGTAGATATCTTGTAAAGTCTCTGTTTGGTTGAGTGCAGAGACCATGCGGTAGAGACCTTTAAGCCTTTCTAACTGAAGATTGAGGGCAGCTTCAGTTTGCTGACGTTCGGCAATTTCTTCCAGTAAGCGTTGGTTTAACTGGGTTAAATCCTGCGTGCGGAGTTCGACACGTTCCTCTAACTTAACGTTGAGTTGCTGTAAATCTAACAATTTGCTTTGAGGTTCATTGGTAGCAAAGGGTAAGAGACTATGGGCAAAAAAATCAGCGGCGCGATCGATAAACTGCAAACTATCTCGATCGCCTGAGCAGTTTTTCCAATTATGATGAAGCGATCGCTTATGAATATGATTAAGCTTAGTAATATCTAGACCTGCTTCGATCGCGAGACAACCGATTTGATAAGCACTCTCTAAGGAAAATGCCCGATCGTCTGAGAGATAAGCTGACATAGCTGTATCGTACTGTTCGCAAATCTCGTCAAAGGTTCTCTGTCTAAGCATCATACTTTTTGACTCGCTTAGTTGCTTTAATTGCTTTTGGGCAACTACGTTATAACTATCTTAATTGAAATTACTATAAATTCAGAGGAATTTTAGTTTAAATGTCTTATTTACTGTTTAAATATCACTTTTCTATAACCTAAACTGACATACTTTATCAGTAATAGACTTGTTTGGAAATAATAGATAATAACAAAACAGTTAGAAGGCGAGATG